>JAEUQZ010000640.1 GCA_016788965.1 Anaerolineae bacterium
CGAGGGAATTTGGCTTGCCTCCTTTTGACGACACGCGGATTGATGCGATTGTCACGAGGGGGCAGACGCAGGGATGAGAGGGTATCGAGGAGGAAATCGGACAAGGCAATCGGGAGCGAGAGATAGCCTAATGATAGGCCATCGCGCAGCAGACGCAGCGCATTGATGAAGCTGAGGCGGCGTGGGTCGAGCAAGGTCTGTTGAGCAGCCTGGAGCATCCAACAGCGGACGACGAAATGCGCCAGCAGCAAGCCATACAACTCCTGTACGACCCCGACGGGGCGTAGCGAGCGGAAGGGGCGTTGCGCCAGGCGTTGATGGGTGTCCAGTTCATCAATCGTGAGTTCAATGTCCCAGCGTTGATGATAGGCACAAACGAGGTCAAGAGCAGGGGCTGTGTCAGGGTCAAGCAGAGAGGTGATGAGGCGGTAGCGTTGACCGCAACCAGGGCGTTGGGGATCATCCAGGGTATAGGCAATGACGCGCACGAGCAGGCGTTGGTGCTGGCGACGGGGATAGTCACCTGGCGCGAGATAGGCCAGGTAAGACCCGTCGTTCAAGTCGCGTATCGGCTTGAGCAACCAGCGTTTCTCGACCCGCGCCAGGAAGTCGGCCTGACGTTGGCAAACCGCGTTGAGCAAGTCAAAAGTAGTCAAGCCTGCATCGACCATGAGCAGCATATCGGCTTGGAGGGAACGCAGCAGGCGGCGACAGATGACTTTCTCGCTAGTGCCATAGGGCCATATCCCGGCATCAAAGATAATGTGGGTGGCACATTCACACAGATAGATGCAGCAAGCTTGAGGAAAGGCACTATCTCCGTAGTGACCGGAAGAACGACCAAAATAGGTCGCATTGGCTGGGCTGTCGGCGACCGCTTCAATAGTGCCATCCAACGCCACCAGCCGTTTGCCGAAGAGGAAAGCACCTGGGGTCATGGGTGTGGCTTGCGGACGACACACGCGCTTGAACAACTCCACCAATGGGCGCGCACCGAGACGGTAGCGTGCCTCACTAATCGAGCTTTTGTCGGCAACCCAACGGCTCGGCAGTTGTCCACTCAGTAGGCTGGGCAGCGTCAAGACTTTCAGCAGGACGTAAGCAAGCGACTCGTGACTAAACCAGTGCATCACAATAACCAACAGCAGCACCACCAGGGCGGGCAACTTGCGCCGACGTTTTTCGACTGCTTGGCACTCTTGCAGCACCGCTTCGATGCTGGCGCGTGGAATGTGACGATACAGGATCGGCAACTTCAAGGCGGCTTCGATCTGGTCAAATGCAGGGCTTGGGTCTATGCTCATCGTGACAGATGGTTCCTCGGCTGTGTTGGCTTGGCAGCTCAACTATGCCTCAAGAACCATCTGTCCGCCTTAACCCAACCGTATTGGGATGAAATCCCCCGGCTAGAGGAAGACCACCCCCTCCAGGGGTT
>JAEUQZ010000641.1 GCA_016788965.1 Anaerolineae bacterium
ACTGGGCTGCCGAGGCGTTGGAGGAGTTAGGCGACGCCCGCGCTGTCGAACCGCTCATCGCCGCCCTGCATGACCCGCAGTGGCTTGTCCGCAACTACGCCGCAGATGCGCTAAGCATGTTAGACGACGACCGCGCTATCGAGCCGCTCATTGCCATTCTACAAGACCCAGATGAGGATGTGCGGGTCAGCGCCATCGTGGCGCTGGGCAAGCTGGCCGATGCCCGCGCGGTCGAGCCGCTCATCGCTGCTCTGCATGACCCTCAGCGAGCTGTCCGCGTCAGCGCCGCCGATGCATTGGGTGAGCTGGGTGACGCCCGCGCCGTCGAACCACTCATCATCGCCCAGCGTGACCCAAAGGGGTATGTCCGTGTCAGCGCCACTGACGCGCTGGTGAAACTGGGTGAAACTGCCGTTGAACCGCTCATCACCGCTTTGCACGATCCAGGTGAGGATGTTCGCAGCTACGCGGCTAAGACGCTGGGCAGGTTAGGCGACGCCCGCGCCGTCGAACCGCTCATCGCTGCCCTGCATGACCCGAATGCGGCTGTCCGCAGCAGCGCCGCCGAGGCACTGGGTAAGTTGGGAGACGTCCGCGCCGTCAAACCGCTTATCGCCGCCCTGTATGACTCGAATGACTTTGTCCGCTTTTGCGCCGCCTGGGCGCTGGGCGAGTTAGGTGATGTCCGCGCCGTCGAACCGCTCATCGCTGCCCTGCGTGACACAGGTGCGGAAGTCCGCTACCAGGTCGCCCAGGCGCTGACGATATTCCCCGACCATCCCGCCGCGCGGCAGGCGCTGGCGGATTACCGCGCTGGTAAACTCCCCCCGCGCACCGAATAGCCTACCCCCGTCTTCCAGAACCCCTGGAGGGGGTGGTCTTCCTTTAGCCGGGGGGATTACATCCCCCGGCGTCGCCCCGCCGACTCGATTCCCGCCCTGACAATGCCCCAAACCCTCCGTATGATCTTGGCGTCCTTGGCGTCTTTGCGGTTAAATCTTCTTCTCTGAATTTCTCTGTGACCTCTGTGCCTCTGTGGTGGAATTCTTCTTCCCTCCGATTTTATGGCGCAAAAGTAGACAAAATGTCACCCTAACCCGCCCGTTTTGTGCTACGCTGTATTTACGGATGGGTAGGGACGCCCTGCGGCGACCGAAGGAAGTCCCTTTAGGGAGCGTCCGGCATTCCCGCCGCCGCACCTTAACAAGCGGATGATGGACATCGCGCAGTGCCTTCTGTCCCTTCAGTGGACATGGCTTTTCGGCAGCCAGATCACTTTAGGCTATTGCAGAGAAATAACTAACCCAAGCGGGCGGATATATGTGCGCAGACCGCCGCAGAC
>JAEUQZ010000642.1 GCA_016788965.1 Anaerolineae bacterium
ACTTCGACCTCGGTCAGGCCGCCGATGCGCTCCAACTGGTCGGCGAGGACATCCTGCTTGAGGAGCAGTTGGGCGGGGTAGGCGATGTGCTGCCAATGGCAGCGGCCGCAGCGTCCCGGCCCGAAGTGCGGGCAGGCGGGATACACGCGGTCGGCGGAGCTTTCCAGCAGGGTGAGGCCTTCAGCGAAGAGGACGCGGCCTTTCTGGGCGACGACGCGGGCGTGGACGCGCTCGCCGGGGATGGTATAGGGCACGAAGACGGTTTGCTGGCCGAAGCGACCGAGGGCGCTGCCGCCGTGGGCCATGGCTTCCAGGTCGAGGTCGAAGGTGCCGGTGTCGGGTGGGGTCATGGTGGGTAGCTCTTAGCCTTTAGCTGATACCTTTTAGCCAGACGGAAGAAGTTCATAGATGATAGTTTATAGTTGATAGAAAAACCTGGTAGCTATTAGCTCATAGCATATAACTTTTAGCCAGACAGAATGCTCAATGCGACGGACGATGAGAAAAGTGATAAGAATGAGAATGCGAGAATCGTGAGAATTGTCGCAAATGTCGTCAATGTCGAATTGTCCGAAATGTCGTCCAAGTCGTCCATGCCGGACGATTTTGTTGCGGCAATTGCAGCAATTGCGGCAGTTGCGGAACAACAATTTGCGGCACATCCCTTACATGCAAGGCGACGATGGCTCCGAAATGTTGCAAAAGTTGAAAATGCTGCGGTTGCAACTGGGTGCAATTTGCAACAACGATGGGGTCATATGGCCGGCAGTTCATAGTTTATGGTTGATAGTAAAGCGCAGATTCATCCCCGATGTGACCCCGGCGTATCCCTACGATAGCACAAAATAGAACGGAAAGGGTGACATTTTGGTCACTCTTTTGAGGGAAAAGAAGGACGGCATGGAAGGATGAATGCCTTCAGCCCTCAATCCCCAGCGCGTACACATCGCGGCGGTTCCAGCCGGATGCGGCGGCGACGGCCCGCGCCGCGCTGCTGAGCGATTCTCCGGCGGCCAAGCGGTCATGGAGGGCGGCCCGGACGCGCTCGGCGTCCCATTCGGCGGGAGTGTCTTCGGCGGCTCCGGCGATCACGAGGGTGATCTCGCCGCGCGGGGGCTTTTCACGGAAGCGGTCGGCGATCTCACTGAGCGTGCCACGCTCGAAAGTCTCGAACTTCTTGCTGAGTTCACGGGCGACGCAGGCGCGGCGCTCGCCCAGGAGGTCGCGGAGCGTCTCCAGCGTCTCGACGAGGCGGTTGGGGCTTTCGTAGGCGATCAGTGTGCCGCGTTCGGCACGGATGGACTCACTGAAGTCGCGCAGGG
>JAEUQZ010000643.1 GCA_016788965.1 Anaerolineae bacterium
CCAATCGCTCCCGGTGAACCGCGTGCGGACGAATTCCTGGAACGACATATCCTCCACCAGCCCATCCAACCCCGCGAAGATCACATCCGTACCGTCATCTTCGCTGTCGTTCTGGATCGACTCGTCCCCCGCCAGCCAATATTCGCCCTTCAGTTCCACCATCACCAGTCCGGCCTGCCGCGCCAGCGCGAATGTTTCCGGTGGCGCCCCGTGGATGAATTCGGCGCCCAGTTCAATCGGGATCCCTCGCGCCGCATCCTGGACGGTGTACGCCCGCCCGCCCAACCGCTCCCGCGCCTCGATCAGGACGACCCGCGCCCCAGCCGCGCTCAGCCGGTACGCAGCCGTCAGTCCCGCGAACCCCGCCCCAATCACAATGACATCTGGCGTCGTTGCAGACATGCATGAACCTCACAAGCTGGTATGATGGGTATCGATTCGATGGGGCGCGCGAATCCTCGGGACGTGTTCCTGGATCAAATCTGCGCTACCCCCTCATCATGGAATGACGAAGGGGTAGGGGATGACAATCCCTATGAACTCAAATCGCGGATCATCCCTTCCATCATCTCGATCTCCGCCGACTGCGCCCGGATGATATTCTGCGCCAGATCGCGCAAATCCGCATGTTCCACCCGCCGCAGGAGTCGCTCGGACATATGCAGTGCGTCGTCATGATGGTCGATCATCGCTTCCAGCCAGGCGATGTCGTACTCGGTCCCCGTCAGATCGCTCAGCCCAGCCATCATGCCCATCATCATCATCGGCTCGTCGCCCATCATCCCACCCATCATGCCGCCCATGTTGTCCATCATCGGCATGTTGGCGTAGTCGATGCTGTACCATGCTTTCAGCCAGCCCCGCATCACTTCGATTTCAGCCGTCTGCGCGTCGATGATCGCTTGGCACAGACTCTTCAGTCCGTCGCTGCTGGCCTTCGCCAGACAGTCACTCGCCATCATCAGCGCCATCATGTGATGGTCGATCATCCCTTCCAGGAACCGCACCTCGGCGCGTCCAGCCCGCCCCTCGACCGGCGCATCGGCACTGACCATCACGCCGCCAACCAGCAGGGCGATCACCATCGCAATCATCGACCAGCGAAAAGTCTTCATCACCTTGTCCTCCAATACTTCTTCTTTCACGACTTCTTATGCGATCATTCCTGTGTGCTCTTTGCGTCTGTGCGAAGCCTCCCCGTCAGGGGATTGCGGTTTGAATTTTATTCTCTCTGTGTTCCTCTGCGTCCTCCGCGTCTCTGCGGTTAAATCTT
>JAEUQZ010000644.1 GCA_016788965.1 Anaerolineae bacterium
TACATGCAAGACGGCGCTTCGTCGATTCTTGAGAATTCTTGCGAATGATAAGAATGAGAATCAGCGCCGATTCTCATATGCGCCCTGATCCGCTTCTTCCCTATGTCCAGAATAGCATAAAATGGAGTCGAACGGGTGACATTTTGGTAACTCTTTGGTGTCTCTTGGATGCTTGCATCATGCCGGGGCGGAGAGCGGGCCAGGACACTGCGGCTAGAAAGTCGGGCTAAGGTTTGGGAATTGGGAGAAAGCAGAAGCGGCGCTGTTTGTTGGTGGAACCTGGAGCTATGTAAAGCCACTGGTGGTGCAGTCGTGAACATCCGAAAAAGACATGCGGTCTGCGCTGGTCTGATCACCATCGTCATTCTGGCGGTTCTATACGGGATTTCAGTAGGACAAATACGCAGCCTTGACAGCCGTCTCATCCCGACCGCCGAGGCCATGCTGGCGAAGCCTCTGGACAAGCCTGAGTTCATTGGCTATATAAAGCCACCTCCGGGGGAGAACATGCCTCCTGGGGAAGCAATCTGCGTTCAGGTATTCCCCGGCGAGATGATGAAACCGGGCGAATTATATGAAGAACTAGAACAACACGTGTGGTATAACACTACTTTTATCATCAACAACCATCCTCTTCCGCTCTTCACACCTCTAAGTGTCGCAGCCACCGCATGGTTGCGCGAGATTGTAGACGGGCAAGCGACAGGAGTGATCATCTTCTGCTATACGCCTGATTTGGCGATTGGTACGCACATCGCCACGGTGCGAACCAGTGATTTGTCGAACCAGGAGTATTTGTATTCGTGGGCTTTTCGCGTGGAGTGATTTCTATCCGAAATCATGTCTTTCTTGGAGAATTGCGTCTGCTGGTAACACAACTCGTCTGGTCATACGAGCATCAGGTGAATTGGGGCGTAGTCTTCCGGGACTTCCTCACCGTGGGCAATCAGACTTTCGATATGGAGTTCAATCGCTTCTTTGATGTTGGCGATGGCTTCTTCAAGGGTATCGTCTTCGCTGACACATCCGGGGAGGCTGGGCACTTCAACGGTGTAACCGCCCACCTCGGGGTCAGGGATCAGGATGATCTGGCGCATGGGAACTCCTTTCCGCTGGCTGAATGATAGCACAAGCGTGAGGAGCCGGTCAGGTTTCTAACGCTTGATCGAACCTTCAGAAATCGATCTCACCGCATGAAATCAAAAGGGCCTCCGCCATGGAGGCCCTTGACG
>JAEUQZ010000645.1 GCA_016788965.1 Anaerolineae bacterium
ACGCAGGACGAAATCTGTATCGATGTGTTAAACAGCGTCGTCATGCGGGTGGGCTGGGCAGGATGCATCATGCCCCTACCCATCCGTAGATACAGCGTAGCACAAAATGGGCGGGTTAGGGTGACATTTTGTCTACTTTTGCGCCATAAAATCGGAAACGAGAAGATTTAACCGCAAAGACGCAAAGAACGCAAAGGAAAGACAAGAAGAAAAGAGAAGAATTGAACCGCAAAGACGCAAAGACGCAAAGAAATACGAATTGAACCGCCAAGACGCCAAGAGCGCCAAGATCATACGGAGGGGGTGGATCAGGGCGGGGGACAGGTTGGCCCGGCGGGGATGCCGTAGCGGGTGCGCTCGGCGTCGGTGAAATCGCGGGGAACCCGCTCGCAGCCATAGGCCACCAGATCGCCGCGCGGGATGTCCCAGAGGCGGAGAGTCTCCTCCCCCGACCAAGACAGCAGCCGCCCATCGGCCAGTTCCAACGCGCCGCCTACACCATAGATGTGCCCAGCGAGGACGGCCAGAGGCTCCCCCTCGGCGCTCCACAGCCGCAGGGTGCTGTCATCCGACCAGGAGAGGAGCCGCTCGTCGGTCAGTTCCAATGCGCCATTTATCCAAGAGGTGTGCCCGGAGAGGACGGCCAGCGGGTCCCCGTCGGCGCTCCACAGCCGCAGGGTGTCGTCATACGACCAGGAGAGCAGCCGCCCGTCGGCCAGTTCCAATGCGCCCCAGACCGCATTGGTGTGCCCAGCGAGGACGGCCAGGGCTTCGCCTTCGGCGCTCCACAGCCGCAGCGTGCTGTCATTCGACCAGGAGAGCAGACGACCATCGGTCAGTTCCAACGCGCCGTACACTATGCCACCGTCCTCGGAGAGGACGACCAGCGGCTCACCTTTGGCGCTCCACAGCCACAGGGTGTCGTCATACGACCAGGAGAGCAGCCGCCCGTTGGCCAGTTCCAACGCGCCGGACACACCGCCAGTGTGCCCCTTGAGGACGGCCAGAGGCTTCCCCTCGGCGCTCCACAGCCGCAGTGTGTTGTCTCTCGACCAGGAAAGGAGCCGTCCGTCGGCCAGTTCCAACGCGCCCCACACCGAATCGGTGTGCCCGGAGAGGACGACCAGCGACTCACCTTCTGCGCTCCACAGTCGCAGGGTGTCGTCATACGACCAGGAGAGGAGCCGCTCGTCGGCCAGTTCCATCGCCCCCCATACCAAA
>JAEUQZ010000646.1 GCA_016788965.1 Anaerolineae bacterium
CAGGGCTATCGCATCAAAAAGAGAGGGGAGAGATAATCGCCGACAAAAAAGGTGCAGCGATGAGCCAACAACCCTTCAGCAGTCTGGAAGCGTGCTTCGGCGACCTGCCTGACCCGCGCGTGCAAGGGCGCTGTGACCATAAGCTGGTCGAAATTGTCTTGGTGGCAGTGTGCGCGGTGTTGTGCGGGGCGGAAAGCTGGAGCGAGGTCGAGGAATTTGGCGAGGCGAAGGAAGCCTGGCTGCGGCAGTATCTGGAATTACCGGCAGGCATTCCCTCACATGACACGTTCAGCCGGGTGTTTCGCCTGTTGGATGCGGGGGAGTTCCAACGACGGTTCGTGCGGTGGGTCGAGCAGCATTTCCAGGTGCGACAGGGTGAAGTCATTGCGGTGGATGGGAAAACGGCGCGGGGAAGCGCGGATAGCTTTAGCGGACAGAATGCAATTCATCTGGTGAGTGCGTGGGCCAGTGAGGCAGGCATTTTGTTGGGGCAGCGGAAAGTGGATGCCAAGTCCAACGAGATTACGGCAGTGCCCGAACTGCTCAAGCTGCTGTTCATCAAGGGCTGCATCGTCACCGTGGATGCGCTCAACTGTCAGAAAGGCATCGCCCAAACCGTGATCGAACGCCAAGCCGATTATGTGTTCGCGCTCAAAGCCAACCATCCGCAGTTACATCAGGATGTGATTGACTGGTTTGATTGGGCGCGTAAGCGCGATTTCCGGGATGTGCCTCACGATTTCCACCAGACGGTCACTAAAGGACATGGACGACTGGAGATTCGGCGCTGCTGGGCGATCCATGACCCGCTGGCGCTGGAAAGTATGGGACACTACCAGGGCTGGGCGGGACTTCAGACAGTGGTGATGGTCGAGCGCGAACGGCGCACCGCCAACCAGACCCAGCGGGAAACCGTCTATTACCTGTCCAGTTTGCCCCCCGATGCGGAGCGTATTCTGGCAGCAACCCGCGCCCATTGGTCAGTCGAGAACACCTTTCACTGGACGATGGATGTGGTCTTTGGCGAGGATGCTTCCCGCGTGCGCCTGGACGAAGCCCCGGAAAACTTCGCCGTCATTCGCCACATCGTCATCAACCTGCTCAAGCGGCATCCCGGTAAGCAGAGCCTGAAACGCAAGCGTTTTCGCGCCGCACTCGACGATGCCTTCCTCCTGGAGCTTCTTACTCCCAATTTGATGCGATAGCCCTG
>JAEUQZ010000647.1 GCA_016788965.1 Anaerolineae bacterium
CTAGCCACCGGACACCAAACAAAAGTTCGATGGATGAATGGAAGGGAGGGGGTCATGAAGGGAGAGACAGCGTTCGACGAAATCCCAGCCCCAACGAAAAATGCTCAAGTCGTGGCGATCATGGCGATCTACGAGGTCGATGAGGCGGTTGCGCTCAACGGACTTGCCGACGGCCATGAGCCAGATATACAGCAGACAGACGACCAGGGTCAGGCGCGAGAGGCGCAAGAAGGAGCGCAGATGACTGCTTTCGAGGTTGAAACCGTGCTTTTTCAGGTCTCCAAACATCTCCTCGATCCACATGCGCCGCCGATACAGACGAACGGCAGCGAGGATACTGGTTTGGTTGGTCGCCAGCAACCAGGGGAGTTTCTCACCGGCACGCCAGTAGAGGGCCAGGTGAGTGGGGACAGCACTGGCCTGGGTCAAGACCACCCCACCAAGCCAGCGACAGCCCGGACGCGGCAGCAGACTGTCCAGGCGCTGCCAGCCGCCACTGCCCTGACACCACACCAGATGGTCGCCGGGCTGGCGCAGGGCGTAATCCCAACCCCAGTGGCGCAGGTATTCGATCAGCAGCGGACGCCCAAACTCACTATCGCCCACCAGCGACACCGCTACCCCCGTTGGCAGTAGGCGACGCACATGATTCAGCAGCGCCAATTGGACACGGGTAGTGGTGTGCCCCCGTGTCCCCACGGCCCACATCCAGGCAATCGGCAGACTGCGCCGTCGATAAGCCACACTTACCATCACCAACCGAAAGCCGAAGGCGACTTTGGTCGTATCGATAATCAGGTGAATTCCCCCGCCACTGGCCGCCGACAGCAGCACCCAGCGCGCGAATGGGTCATACCAGGCGCGCACCTGCACCAGCGGGTTATCCAGGAAACGTCCCAAGCGTTTGACACTACTGGCTTTCTTGGCTCGCGACGGCAGCTTTCGCGCCATATGATCCAGATGCACGCTGCGTGACAGAAACATCCCCATCATCATGAACAACAGATTCGTCAATCGCGTATCACATTCATCCGGTAACGTTTGAAGCACAAAGCCAAGCAAGCTACTATACAGGTGAGGAGGGCTGATGGACCGCATGCTGGATTCTCGCTTTCGGTTTCGGTCGCAACTTAACCTTAGCGCCTTCCACCTGCTTTTCTCAACCCCTCCTCTCTCGATCATTTGTTCAGTGTCCGGTAGCTAG
>JAEUQZ010000648.1 GCA_016788965.1 Anaerolineae bacterium
TTATGGGCCGGATGAACTGCTGGTGCGCCATGACGCCTGCGGGTTGTGCTTTTCGGACATCAAGGTGATCAAGCTGGGGGAGGAACACCCCCGCATTTACCGCAAGATGCAAGAAAACCCGGTGGTGCTGGGGCATGAAGTGAGCATGACAGTGGTGGGCGTGGGTGAGCATTTAAGCGACCAGTACAAACCCGGTGACCGCTTCATCATTCAGGCTGACATTTATGTGGACGGCGTGGGATATGCTTACGGCTACGAGATACAGGGGGGGTTGTCGCATTACGGGTTGATTGACCGGCGTGTGCTGGAAGGCGACGAGGGCAATTACCTGCTGCCGATTAAGCCGACAACCGGATATGCGGAGAGCGCGTTGACTGAACCCTGGGCGTGCGTGATCGCGGCGTATGGATTGGAGTACCGCACAGGATTGAAGGCAGGCGGCACGACATGGATTATCGGCACGGGAGACAGTGACACACGCCCGTATACAATCAGCGGGGGGATGAGCGCCAGCAGCCATCCGGTGCGACTGCTGCTGACGAATGTACCGAGCGGTTTCGCCAAGCAGTTAAAACAGCAAGCGCAACAGGTTGGGGTTGAGGTGGTTGATGTTCCGGATGTTTCGCAACCTCCGGCGGAACTCGTGGATGATATTGTGCTGCTGGGCGCTGACGCTGATTTGCTGGAGAAGGCCAGCCCGCGATTGGCGAACGGGGGTATTTTCGCCATCGTGACGGACAAACCGTTTAGCCGGCGAATTCAGGTTGATATGGGGCGAATTCACTACAACCGCTGGGTTTATGTGGGCACAAGCAGCACGGATATTGCAAAGGCATACAGCGACGTGCCGGTGCGTTCGGGGTTGAAAGCGGGAGGCAGCGCGTGGTTTGTGGGCGCGGCGGGGCCGATGGGTCGTATGCACGTTCAGCGGGCGATTCAGATCGCGGATGGGCCGAAAACGATCATTTGCACGGACGTGAGCGACCACCGGCTCGAAGACTTGAAAAATAGTTTTCTGGCCGAAGCGGAGGCGAAGGGGCTGAACTATATTTGCATCAACCCGATAAAAGACCCGCAAGCCTACGCTGAACTGATGAACCCATATCTGGAAAACGGCTTCGACGACATTGTGGTGCTGGCACCCGTACCGGCGCTCATCACGGACTCGGCGCGGTATCTGG
>JAEUQZ010000649.1 GCA_016788965.1 Anaerolineae bacterium
GTGTCGGCGGCGTGAATGCAGCCGTATAGCGGATGCTGGTCGATATCCGCAGTTCGTCGAACCACCCGCTGTAGGACGGGAACGCTGCCCCGATGTCGTGCTTTTCCGCTCCAAGCACCAGGAACGGATCATTAGGCCAGGTTGTTGCCCGTCCATCCCGGTAGCTGATGCCACCGGTCGGCCCCGTGGCCGTTCCGTCTGGCACACCGTCCACAAACAGGGCGAGCGCACCAGTGAAGCTGTTGCGCGTCACGGCAACGTGATGCCAGTTGCCATCGACGACATTGCGTGTGCCGCAGATGGTCGCGCCGCTGGTCGCATCGCTCACGCCGAAGGCAAGGATGCCACCCGCGCCGAAGAGCGAAATACCGTAATCCCCGAAGTCGCCCGGCCCGAAAATGTCCCGGTCGACAATCACATTGCCGTTCGTCCAGCCCGAATCCCCGGTGGTACAGGCTCCGCTGCCGTTTTCCCCGGTATTCACCCGAATGAAGAACTCGATGGTGAAGCTGCTACCGAAATCGGCTGAGGTGGGTGGGTCTACCGGTATCTTCACCCGGTCGATGTCCCCCGTCCCATTGCCGTAGAAGCGCAGCGAATACCCGAAGGCTTGGGCTTGAACTGTTCCAACGAACAGCCTGCTGATGAGAATCACCGCGCCAACCAGCAGAAGGAGTCCATGCTTACTTCCAATCACAGCCGATCTCCTCATCTCTCTGCGTTCATCCTTATCGTCATGGGTCTAACTTCACAATGCGAGGATGAGGCAGAATGCCCCTTCCCCGTAAAAGAGATCATGCCAGAGCAAAACGCGGTAGTCGGTGGATGACCAGCACGACACTGAATAAGCGGCGCACGGTGAATTCCCCCAAAGATGAAGGTCCCGGACACTGTTTCCATTGTAACGAGAATTACGCACAGCGGCGAACATAGAGGTCAGCAGTAGGACATAAGTCCAGGAAAGAATCGGTTTCACCTGTCAGGAAATGGTAACGCGGGTGCAGATTAGCCATCACCGGGTTGTTCAATCACGCAGCCAGACTCCCTCCCTTGAAAATAGCCCTTCTCATCCCGAAACACGCCTTCGTAGGGACGCCATTCTTGGCGTCCGGGATTTCCCTAATCCCCAACCCCTAATCCCCGCCCCC
>JAEUQZ010000064.1 GCA_016788965.1 Anaerolineae bacterium
GCACAAGAATCTCGCGCTGACCGCCGCGCTGTCCCGGCTCCGACACCCCCGTTTGATTGCCTGGTGTCATGATCTGGCCTGGACGAATCCACTGTACCGCGCCGAACTGCACGCGGCCTATCCCTGGACTCTGCTACGGGAAGCCTGGCCGAATACGCGCTATGTCACCATCTCGGAAGCGCGGCAGGCTGAATTGGCTGAACTGCTGCATCTTCCTGCTGAAGAAATATCCGTTATCCCCCCTGGCATCGATGCAGCCCGCTTTCTCCAATGGACGAAAACCACGCGCGATCTGGAAGATAAGCTGCATCTGCTCGACGCCGACATCATCTTGCTGCTGCCTGCCCGTTTGACTCGCCGCAAGAACATCGGGTTGGCTCTGCATGTGCTGGCTGCGCTGCGGAACATTGACAGCCAGGATTACCGCCTGATCGTCACCGGGCCGCCTGGCCCACATAACCCGACGAATCTGGGGTATCTGGGCGAGCTGCTGGAGCTGCGACAGAAACTTGGGCTGGTCGAGGCGGCGCACTTCCTCTACGAGATGGATACGCCCCAGCTCATCCCTGACGATCTGACGATGGCAAACCTGTACCAGTTGGCCGATGCGCTGCTGTTTCCGAGCTTGCAGGAGGGGTTTGGCATTCCCCTCTTGGAAGCTGGACTGGTGGGACTGCCTGTTTTCTGTTCAGCACTGCCACCCTTCCAGCAGATCGGGCAGAGCGATGTGATGCGCTTTCAGGCGGAACACGATCCGCCTGAGCAGATCGCCCAGTTGATTCAAAGCTATTTCGCGGACAACCCGCGTCAGCGCCTCAAGAACCGTGTCCGTCACCAATACCGTTGGGACACGATCATTGCCAGCCAAATTATCCCGTTACTGGAGGGCTGATGAAAACCTATACTGCGATGCTCGTACTGACCGGAAAAGACCATCCCAGTGCCTGGTTGGATTTCGCCGCGCGGCTTCTGCCACCAGAAAGTGAACTCCACCTGCGCGGGTTAGTCAGTGTCCCGGCTGAAAAATCGCTGAGCGAAGGCGCTTTGCCCGCGCGCGAATGGCGTGAAGCCTATCGCGCCGCCGCCCCAGATTCAGATCTGCTGCATGATGAAGTCGGAGTCTTTGTGGACTACCAACCCTTCCAGCGCGTTCTTGATGAAGTCCAGGAGCAGAAGTTCGACTTGCTGTTGGCGGAGTGGAATCCGCTGGACGAGACTCTGGGGGGCATCACGATCCAGGATGTTCTTCAGCGTACCTCCTGTGATGTCGTGCTGATCAGCGCCATCGACCGCATCTGCTCTTCCCAGTCTGTACTGCTGGCGCTGCGTGGCGGCCCTAACCTTTCCATAGGGGTCCGTGTCGCGCGTGCGCTGGCGGGCGATCAGCCGATCACGCTGTTTCACGCTATCGATCAACATAAAGCGGCCCCAGACCTGGAAGCAGTGATGCGTACTGTTCCACAAATCGCGCGTACCATCACGGCTGTCACAGGCATCGTCAGCGGGATCATGAGAGAATCTGCCGGGCATGATGTGATCGTAATGGGTGCTGGACTTCGGCAGGGCAGCACGATACGGCCAGCGCTGCCGCACATCTTCCGGCAGGTGTATGAACGCGCTCAGAAACCGGTGGTGGTCGTCCGTGGCGCGCATATGGAAGATCTGGAATTCCATGCGCCGCAGGTGTATGGCCGTGATGAGGAACCGCTGTCCACGCGGGTTGATCGCTGGTTCGCGGAAAACACCTTCCACAGCAGCGAGTTCGAGGACTTGAAGCTGCTGCTGGCGCTCAAGGAGAAGCAGGGAGTCACGATCAGTCTGGCACTGCCCGCCCTCAACGAAGAGGCTACGGTGGGCACTGTGATCGAGACCATCAAATCGGCGCTGGTCGATGAAGTGCCTCTGCTCGATGAGATAGTTCTGGTGGACAGCAATTCCACAGATAACACCGTTGCGATTGCCCAGGCGCAGGGCATCCCAACCTATATTCACCAGCATCTACTGGTCGATGACCTGGGCAGCTATCACGGCAAAGGGGAAGTGCTGTGGAAGAGCCTGTATGTCACCAAAGGAGACATTGTTGTCTGGATTGATACCGACATCACCAACATTCATCCCCGCTTCGTCTATGGATTGATTGGCCCGCTGCTCAAACACAAGCGTGTGCAGTACGTCAAAGGCTTCTATGTGCGGCCGCTGGAGGTGGGCGGCAAGCTCCAGGCTTATGGCGGAGGACGAGTGACTGAACTGGTCGCCCGTCCTTTGCTCAACCTGTTCTATCCGGAGCTTTCGGGGATCGTACAGCCCTTATCTGGCGAGTATGCAGGCCGCCGCGCCGCCCTGGAGCAAATTCCCTTTTTCACGGGTTACGGCGTCGAGACGGGGATGCTGATCGACATCCTCGACCGCTTCGGCCTGGATGCGATTGCCCAGAGCGACCTGGAAACGCGCATTCATTACAACCAACCGCTCGTGAACCTGAGCAAGATGTCGTTTGCCATCCTTCAGGTCTTCATCGCCCGGCTGGAAGCCCGTTTCGGAGTCGAACTGCTGGACAAGGCCAATCGCAGCATGAAACTCATTGTCCAGGAGCCTGAACGCTTCGCGCTGGAAATTGCCGAGATTGCCGATCACGAGCGCCCGCCGATCATCACTGTGCCGGGATATGGAACCCATTCATTGAGTTAACGGCTCCAGCCGGATGGTGAAGTGGCGCAGCACGGGCGACTGCGAGACGATCCGGTAGGCCGGCAGCGAGTCCCGCTGGGCATACACTTCCAGAATGACCTCGGCCAGATAATCGACGTGGCTCTGGGTATACGTCCGGCGCGGGAAGGCCAGCCGCACCAGATCCATCCGGGCGGGCTGCTCGCTGCCGTCCGGCTGCAAGCCGAACATGACCGTGCCGATCTCCACGCCGCGCACCCCACCCAGCAGATACAGCGCATTGTTCAACGACCAGGCTGGATAGTGCGTCGGGGAGAGGCGCGGCAGCATCTCGCGCGCGTCCAGGTAGACCGCATGACCGCCCGTCGGCTGGACGATGGGCACGCCCGCCGCGACCAGGCGGTCGCCCAGGTAGGCAATCGAGCGGATGCGGTAGCGCAGGTAATGTTCGTCGAGGGCTTCGTACAACCCCTGGGCAATCGCTTCCAGGTCGTAGCCGGCCATGCCGCCATAGGTCGGGAAGCCCTCGGTGAGGATTTCCAGGTTGCGGCACTGGGCAGCCAGCGCGTCATCGTTGACGGCCAGGAAGCCGCCGATGTTCGCCATGCCGTCCTTCTTGGCGCTCATGGTGCAGCCGTCGGCATAGCTGAACAATTCGCGGGCGATCTCCTGCGGCGACTTATCGGCGTAACCTTCCTCGCGCGTCTTGATGAACCAACTGTTCTCGGCAAAGCGGCAGGCGTCGATGAAGAAGGGGATGCCGTTGCGCCGGGCGATGGCGCTGACGGCGCGGATGTTCGCCATGCTGACGGGCTGGCCGCCGCCCGAATTGTTGGTGACGGTCAGCATGATGGCCGGGATGCGCTCCCGCCCCACACTGCGGATGGTTTCTTCCAGCGCGGCGATGTCCATGTTGCCCTTGAAGGGGTGGATCAGGCGCGGCTGGCTGCCCTCGGCGATGACCAGATCACGCGCTTCGGCGCCGGTGTGTTCGACGTGGGCGCGGGTGGTATCGAAGTGGGTGTTGTTGGGGATGACATCGCCCGGTTTGGCGATGGTCGTGAACAGGATGTTCTCGGCAGCGCGGCCTTGATGAGTCGGGATGACGTGTTTGAACCCGGTGATCTCCCGCACGGCCGCCTCGAAGCGGTAGAACGACGACGCCCCGGCATAGGACTCGTCGCTGGCGATCATCCCGGCCCACTGGCGCGAGGACATCGCCCCGGTTCCGCTGTCGGTCAGCAGATCGATCAGCACATCCTCAGCCCGCAGCAGGAACGGATTGTATCCGGCGGCCTGGAGGGCAGCTTCGCGCTGCGCCAGCGTGGTGAAGCGGATTGGCTCGACGGAGCGGATGCGGAACGGCTCAATAATCGTCTTTGGGTGAAAGTCGCGCATGGGAAAAATCCTTCAGCAGTTAGGTGCAGCAAAAGTCTACGCTGCTGATTATGACACTGCCGGGACGAAAATCGAACTCCGCTGGATTGCCCGACGCCATTCATCCGGCGCTGCTTGACAAGATACGAACTTGCGTTCTATCATGAAGCGGGTCGATTGCATTACGAAGGGGAGGTAGGTATGGCCGAGGTGCGTATTCTGGTGGGGACGCGCAAAGGCGCGTTCATCCTGCGCTCGGATGAGCGGCGCAAGGACTGGACAGTAGATGGCCCGCATTTCCCAGGCTGGGAAATCTACCACATCACGGGCACACCGGCCGATCCCAAGCGGTTGTATGTGTCGCAGTCGAGCGGCTGGTTCGGCCAGATCATGCAGCGGTCGGATGACGCGGGCAAGACCTGGGAAACGATGGGCAACGATTTCGGCTATGACGGCGCGGTCGGGACGCACAAGTGGTACGACGGTTCTCAGCATCCCTGGGAGTTCAAGCGCGTCTGGCATCTGGAACCGTCGCCGACCGATCCGGATTCGGTGTATGCCGGGGTGGAAGACGCCGCCCTGTTCCATACCCGCGACGGCGGCAAAACCTGGCAGGAGCTGTCCGGCCTGCGCGGGGTCAAAGGCGATCTCTGGCAGCCGGGCGCGGGCGGGATGTGCCTGCACACCATCGTCCTGAATCGGGATGATCCCCGGCGCATGTTCGTGGCGATCTCGGCGGCGGGCGCGTTCCGCACCGATGATGGTGGGGAGACCTGGCGGCCGGTCAACCGGGGTTTGCGTTCCGAAGGGGAACTGCCCGATGGCGAGGCCGAGGTCGGTCACTGTGTCCACAGCATCGCCATGCACCCCACGCGCCCCAACGTATTGTTCATGCAGAAACATTGGGATGTTCTGCGGAGCGATGATGGCGGCGGCCAGTGGCATGAAATTAGCGGCAACCTGCCGAGTGATTTTGGCTTCCCGATTGCCGTCCATGCCCATGAGCCGGAGACGATCTACGTCGTGCCGATCACCAGCGATTCGCACCATTTCCCGCCGGAGGGCAAACTGCGTGTGTATCGCAGCCGGACGGGCGGTAATGAATGGGAGGCGCTGACCGAGGGGCTGCCGCAGAGCAACTGCTACGTCAATGTGCTGCGGAATGCGCTGGCGGTCGATTCGCTGGAGTCGTGCGGCATCTACTTCGGAACGACGGGCGGGCAGGTCTACGCCTCCGCCGATTCGGGCGATAGCTGGATGCCGATTGTTCACGATCTTCCGCCCGTCCTCTCGGTGGAGGCTCAGGTGCTGCCATGATCCGCGTTGTCCTGCCTGCCCACCTGCGGACACTGGCGCGGGTCAGCGGCACGGTCGAGCTTGCCGTGGCCGAACCGATCACACAGCGGTCGGTGCTGGATACGCTGGAAGCGGCTTATCCGATGCTGCGGGGAACCATCCGCGACGCCGTGACTCAGGAGCGCCGCCCGTTCATCCGCTTCTTCGCCTGCGGCCAGGATTTATCCGATGACCCGCTGGACGACCCGCTGCCGCCGGAGGTCATCCAGGGCAAGGAGCCGTTCCGGGTCATTGGGGCGATGGCGGGCGGCTGAGTCCGCTCACTGACCGCAGGCGCTTTCCTCGGCGGGGATTTGCGCTGGGCGCGAGCGCAGCGTGACCTCGACCTCGAAGCTCTCGCCCTGGCGCACGATCAGCAGACGGATGGTGTCGCCGGGGCGGGTGTTGGCGACCAGATAGGCCAGCAGTTCATCGATGTTGGCGATGAAGACCTCGTTGACCGCCACGATGATGTCGCCGCCCGCGCAGATATCCGCGCCGCGCACCAGGCGGCGCTCGCTGCCACCGCGCAGCCCGGCTTCAGCGGCGGGCGAGCCGGGCGTGATATTCTCCACCAGGACGCCCTGGGACACCGGGAGGCTGAGCGGCTCGGCCAGGGCAGCCACCCCACCGCCCACTTCAATCGGGCGGCTGCCGATCCCCAACCAGGCATAATCAACCTTTCCCGTGGCGATCAATTCGGGAATGATCCGGCGGACGGACTCGGCGGGAACGGCGAAGTCGAGGTCATCCAGTAGGCCGCTGGCGGTGCGGAGGGCGACGCTGACGCCGGTCAGTTCGCCGCGCGTGTTCAGCAGCGGGCCGCCGGCGTATCCGAGCGGAAGGCGAGCATCGACCTGAATCACCGCCGGAGTCTGGAAGCCGGGCGAGAGCGTGTTGGTCATCTGCTCGGCGGCAGGAATCTGCCGACCCAGCCCGCTGATGACCCCCGTGAGCAAAGAACTCCCCAACCCAAATGGATTCCCCAGAATAACAGCTCGCTGGCCGATCTGGAGCGGGGCAGCCTCGGTGAAGCTCAAAGGGCGGAGCCGCGCGGTTTCCAGGCTGACGCGGATCACGGCCAGATCGCTGGCGGCGTCGTAGCCGACCAGGGAGGCGTCAGCGGCGCGGCCGTCGTCGAAGACCACGGTGATCCGAGTGGCCTGCGCGACGAGATGGGCATTAGTGACGATGTTCCCCTGGGCATCATAGATGAAGCCGGAGGCGCGGGCTTCCTCCCCCAGCACGGGATGGGGCGTGGCGTAAATCACCTGCACGCTGACCACCGAGGGCGCGGCCCGTTCGGCCAGATTGGTGAGCAGGGCGTACTCGGCGTCGGCGGCTTCGATCACGGCATCGGGCAGGCGCGTCGGCAGCGAAGTCGCGCCGGGTGGGCCGGCCTCGGTGGGCGCGGGGGCGAGCGTGGCCGAGGGAGTCTCGACTTGCTGCGGGGCGGTCTGGCAGGCGGCGAGGACGAAGACCAGAATTGAACCACAGAGACACAGAGAACACAGAGACCGGAAGAGGACAATGCGGTTCAAAGGGCAGCCTCTCTACAGCACCAGCTCGCACATCGTCCGCAGGGTTTCGACATCGTAGAGCATCAGGTTGAGGGTCGTGACCGGGCTGGCTTTCCAGAGGGCGAGGCGCTCGCGGATGCGTTCCTTCGGGCCGCACAGCGAGACGGCATCGACCAGTTCATTCGGGACAGCCCCGACCGCTTCCGCCCGCTGGCCGGACAGATAAAGTTCCTGAATCTGGGCAGCGGCGGCCTCGAAGCCGTAGCGGACGGCCAGATCGTTGTAGAAGTTGCGTCCCTTCGCGCCCATGCCGCCGATGTAGAGCGCCAGCATCGGCTTGAGGGCATTCCAGCAGGATTCGAGTTCATCACCGATCATGACGCCGACCGACGGGGCAATATCGAAGTCGGCCAGCGACTTGCCGTTCCCGGCAGCGGCGAATCCGGCGGCGATCTGCTCGCCATAGGCGGCTTCATAATGCTCCGGCGAGAAGAAGATCGGCAGCCAGCCGTCGGCGATTTCCGCGCACAGTTGGACGTTCTTCGGGCCGATGGCCGCCAGATAGATGGGGATATCGGCGCGGCCATGCAGGGTACTCTTGAGGGGCTTGCCCAGGCCGGTCGCGTCCGCGCCGCGATAGGGAATCTGGTAGGTGTCGCCCTCGAATTCGAGCGGCTTTTCGCGCTTGAAGATGGCGCGGACGATCTGGACGTACTCGCGGGTGCGGTTGAGCGGCTTGCCGTAAGGGACACCGTGCCAGCCTTCGACCACCTGCGGGCCGGAAAGTCCCAGCCCCAGCAGAAAGCGCCCGCCGGAAAGCTGATCCAGGGTGATGGCGGTCATGGCGGTGTTGGCCGGGGTGCGGGCGGGCATCTGCATGATGGCCGTGCCGAGGTGGATGCGCTCGGTGCGCGCGCCCATCCAGGCCAGCGGTGTGACGGCATCGGAACCATAGGCTTCCGCCGTCCAGACCACATACACGCCGAGGCGGTCGGCTTCCTGCACCAGTTCGAGGGGGAGTTCCATCCGGGCGCCGGAGTAACCGGCCATGATTCCGAGGCGCATGAGGTTCATCCTTGACGGTCGTGCCTAATCGATGCCTACAGCCCCACGATAACACAAAATGGGCGCGGCGGGGGAATCCTGGCTGATAAAGGGGTTGTTATACACTTCAGCAGAGGCTTCTTCCCTGATCCTCACCCCCCAGCCCCCTCTCCACTTCGTGGCAGAGGGGGAGTAAGGCCGGCGTTGAGGGGAAAGACTACATGAGAAGTTCATAACACGCTCTAGAGCTGCGTCAGCAGACCGATCAGGCCGCCGGCCAAGATGAGCCATGTGGCGTTGACCTTAAAGCGCAGGAGCAGACCCAGCGCCCCCAACGCGAGCAGGACAGCCAGCGGACTCCAGGCGGAGCCGTCGGCGGTATGGAGGGCGGCGTTCCCCAGATCGATCAGTGTCACCAGGATGGCGGCCAGCACGCCCGCGTTGACGCCGGAGAGGAACGCGCCCAGAAAGCGGTTCCGGCGCATCCGGGGAATGAGCGGCGCGGTCAGGATGACCAGGACGAACGAGGGCAGGAAGACCCCCAGCGTGCCGACGATGGCTCCCGGCAGCCCGGCGACGATGTAGCCGACGGTGGTGACGGTGGTCAGCACCGGGCCGGGCGTGGTCTGGCCGATGGCGACGGCATCGAGCAGTTGACGGGTGGTCAGCCAGCCGAAGCCGTTGACGACATCCTGCTGGATGTAGCTGATGAGGATGTAGCCGCTGCCGAACAGCACCGAGCCGATCTTGAGGAAGTACCAGAAGATGTCCCAGAGGGCGGCGGGCGCGGCCTGGACGGTTTGCAGCGCGGGCAGGAGGGGGAAAGAGAGATTCCACCACAAAGGCACAGAGGACACAGAGAATACAGAGAAGGAAGACGGGAGTCGGAAGCCGGATTTGTAGACGGCGTAGAGCAGGCCGGCGGCGAGCATGACGGCCAGTTCGGAGATGTTCAGGCCGGGGAGGAGCAGCGCGGCTGTGCCCAGGATGAACAGGAGCCAGAGGGCGGCATCACGCAGAGCGGCCCGCAGCAGCCGCCAGCCGACGTGGGCGATGATGGCGACGATCACCGGGCTGATCCCGCGCAGGAGCGAGCCGACTTCTGGGATGGCTCCGGCGCTGACGTAGATCACCGAGAATGCCAGGGTCAGCAGGAAGGCCGGGCCGATGAAGCAGGCTCCGCTGAGGAGCGCGCCGGGGATGCCGCGCAGGACATAGCCGGTATGGATCATGACCTCGGTGGAGTTCGGGCCGGGGATGAGGTTGGTGGCTGAGACGAGGGCCAGGAAGTGGTCGCGGCTGAGCCAGCGTTTGCGCTCGACCAGTTCGTCCTCGGCCAGGGCGATGTGGGCGACGGGGCCGCCGAAGGCGGTCAGGCTGAGGCGCAGGAACAGGCGGGCGATTTCCCCGTAGGAGACGCGCGGCGTGGGCTGGTCGGTCATGCGCGGCCTTTCTGGATGCAGGCGGGATCGATCCAGGATAGCGCAGGGTAGTTAAATCGGGGTTAACTCGGCTTCCACATGGCAAAGAACTGGTTGGCATCGACGAAGCTGCCGTTGACGGCTACTTCCCAATGGAAGTGGGGGCCGCTGGTACGGCCGGTATTGCCGACCGTGCCGAGGACCTGCCCGGCGGTGATGGTCTGGCCGCGGGTGACATGCACCTGGGAGAAGTGACAGTAGGTGGTGAAGACGCCGAAGCCGTGGTCAATGATGACGATGTTCCCGCGAATATCCATGAAGCCGGCATAGACGACCGTGCCCGATGCGCTGGCGAGGACGGGCTGGCCGAGCGTGGCGCGGATGTCCCAACCGGTGTGGCGGGTCTGCATGGATTGGTTGAAGGTGCGGAAGGCTCCGAAAGGCGAGGTCAGTTCGCCGCCGGGGATGGGCATCACGAAGCCGCTGGTGTCCCAGAGGCGCTCGGTGGTGACTTTGGCGAAGATGCTCTCCAGGCGGGCTAACTCACTGCGCTCGATTTCAGGATCGACGAGGTAAGCTTTGTCCTGGGCGATGGTCACGTCCTGCTTGATGAAGCGGCCGAGGGTGACTTCAAACTGGGTGTTGATGGTCTGGCGGGTTCCGTCGTCATACCAGGCCAGGATGTCCAGGTCGGAGACGCGGGGCGTCTGCTCCATGTTGATCGCCAGCAGGCCGTAGAAGCCGTCCGGGGCGGGGAAGAACTCGATCAGGTCGTTGAGGTAGCGCAGCCGCGCCCCGGCCAGGCCGGAGCCGCTGATGTGGATCAGGCCGGTTTCTCCCTGGGCGAGGGCGGCGAAGAAGAACTCGACGGTGGCACGTTCTTCAGTCAGGGTGGTGGTGGGCAGCGGGCGGGGAATCGGGGTGGCGGTGGGCGGGATGCCGGGCGTGGGCATGGGGCCGCCGGGGGTGACATCTTCCTGGGCGGTGACCGGGAGCAGCAGGCCGGCCAGCAGCAGGATCAGGGTGAGGCTAAACAGGGCAAGTCGGAGCAGCTTCAAGGGCGGTCATCCAGCGTGCTTGGGGACAGGTGGACGCTAGTATCCCATCCACGGGCGGCCCGCGCAAGGTGATCCCTGGGATGACAGCCCCCAACGCGCGAAGGGATGCCCTGCCCCTCACCCCACCAGATCGCGGACGGCAGCGGCGATGCGGCGGGCATCTGGGCGGTAGGCGTTCTCCAGCACGGGCGCGAAGGGGACGGGCACATCCGGCGAGGCCACCCGCTGGATGGGCGCGATCAGATGGTCGCCGAAGCGTTCCAGCAGCCCCGCTGCCAGTTCCGCGCCCACACCACCCGTCTTCGGCCCCTCTTCGACGATGACTACCGTCCCCGTCCTGGCGACCGATTCGCCCAACGTCGCCCAATCCACCGGCGCGAGGCTCCGCACATCGATCACTTCGGCGTCGATTCCCTCGGCGGCCAGTTCATTGGCGGCGCTCAGCGCCTCGTGCAGCATCAGCAGCCAGGCCAGGATAGTCACGCGCGTGCCGGGACGCCGCACCGCTGCTTTGCCCAGCGGCACGACGTAATCGGCATCGGGAATCTCGCTGGTGGCATCGACCGCCCCGGCTTCAGCGCGGGGGCCTTTCGAGCCGTAGAGCAGCTTGTGTTCAAAGATCAGCACCGGGTCATCATCGCGCACAGCCGCCTTGAGCAGCCCTTTGGCGTCATAGGCATTCGAGGGCGCGACCACCTTCAGCCCCGGTACGCCGATGAAGTAACGTTCCATGTTCTGCGCGTGCTGCGATCCACGCCCGGTGGCTCCGACCGGGGCGCGGAACACGACCGGCACGGTCAGCGTTCCGCCGGACATATAGCGCAACTTGGCGGCATTGTTGACGATCTGATCCATTGCCAAGAACAGGAAATCGCTGTACTGAACATCGGCAATCGGGCGCATCCCCAGCATGGCCGCGCCGACCGCCGCGCCAAAGAATCCCAGTTCGGAGATGGGCGTATCCAGGATGCGATCCGGGAATTTCTGTTCCAGGCCGAGCGTCACCGTGAACGCCCCGCCGAAGCCGCCGGGCACGCCGATGTCTTCCCCCAGGCAGAACACGCGCGTGTCGCGCTCCATCTCTTCGGTGATTCCATCGCGCAGGGCTTCCGCAATACTCTGGCGTTTCATGACAGCACACTCGCATACACATCGGTGAGGAGATCGGCAGGCGTGGGTTCCGGCGCGCGCTGTCCGGCTTCGACGGCCGCTTCGATGATCTGATCGACGCGGGTATTGATGACATCCAGATCGCCGCTGGTGGTATCGCCGCGTTCCAGCAGCGCGTGGCGCAGCACGATGATCGGATCGCGCTGGAACCAGTGTTCCTGCTCGTCTTTGGGCTGGTAATGGCAGGGATCGCGCCGGGAGTGCCCGGTCAGGCGGTAAGTCAGCAGTTCCAGAAGGACGGGGCCTTCCCCGTGACGGCAGCGGGACGCGGCGCGTTTGGTCGCCTCGAAGACCGCCAGCACATCGTTGCCATCGACTGTCTCCGAAGCGATGCCGTAGGCCGCCGCCCGCTGCGAGACGCGCGTCACGCGGGTGACTTTGTGGATCGAGGTAGACGCGCCGTAGAGGTTGTTCTCGCAGACGAAGATCACCGGCAGCGACCAGATGGCCGCGAGATTCAAGCCTTCGTGGAACGCGCCTTCGTTGGTCGCGCCTTCGCCGAAGAATGAGGCCACCACGCGCGGATCGCGCTGCATCTTCAGCGCCAGCCCCATGCCCGCCGCCAGCGGGATACCCCCGCCGACAATGGCGATGGCCGGAACCATGCCCTTGTCCATGTTGCCGATGTGCATCGAGCCGCCCTTGCCTTTGCAGCAGCCTGTCCCTTTGCCGAACAGCTCGATCATCATCTCGTCGGCGGTCAGCCCTTTGGCGAGGGCGTGCCCATGCGGACGGTGCGTCGAGGTGATGAAATCGTCCGCGTTCAGCGCCGAGCATACCCCCACCGCGCAGGCTTCCTGTCCCTGCGACTGGTGGATCGTGCCGGGCATCTGCCCTTCCAGGAACAAGAGCTTGACGCGCTCCTCGAACTTGCGGATCAGGATGATGCGCTCGTAGAGATCGAACAGGAAATCACGCGCATAGGCGCGGGTATCGGTGTGCGTGTTGGTCGTACCATTCACAGCGGTAATCATTCGATGGCCTCTATTTCATTGACGACGCTTTGAAGGAAGGCGGATGCATACTTGCCGCTGGCGACGCGGTGATCCACCGTCAGCGTCAGGTTGACGCGGTGCTGGACGATGAGCTTGCCATCCTGGACGTGCGGAACCGCCGCCACCCGTCCGATGCCCAGGATGGCCGGTTCGGGCGGGTTGATGATCGGCACGCAGGCTTCGATGCTGGTGACGCCCAGGTTGGTGATGGTCATGTAGGTCGTACCCAGCTTGCGGGCGGAGCTATCCCCACTGCGGATGCGCTTGACGGCCTGCATGATGCTGGCGGAGATTTCCCGCAGCGAGGACTCGTGCGGGCGTTCAACCGGGATGACGTACAGGTCATCGTCGAAGTCGGCGGCTACACCCACGGCATCGCCCGAGATGGGAACGAGTTTGTCCTCGTCGAAGCGGCAGCGCAGCCGCACGAACCGCGCCGATGCCCGCGCCACCGCCCGCACGAAGAACGCATCCCAGATAAGGCTGGTGTCGGCAGCTCGCGCTGCCATCATCGGCTCGGCGTTGGCTGAAAGCGCCAGATGAAAGGTCGGGATGCTCTGCGCGGCCTGCTGCATCCGCCGGGCAGTGACGGCCTGCGCCGGAGTCAGCGGGACCGGCTGCGGCCCGGCGGCCGCTTCCAGCGCCCACTGGCGTTTGGCGCGATTGCGGGCGAACAGCGACATCCGTCCGGAGGCCGCGGGTGGCGCGGAGGCAGTCTTCGCTTCGATAGGCATCGCGGCAGGAAGAGGAGCCGGTGGATCAGGCGGGAGAATCGCTTCGGGCATGGGCGGAGCCGCTGTAACGCGCTGGCCCGTGGCAATCGTGGCGATGACTTGCCCGACGGGGACAATCTCGCCCGGTTGAGCGAAGACCGCCGCCAGCACGCCCTCCGCCACTGACTCGACTTCCATCGTGGCCTTGTCGGTCTCGATCTCCAGCAGCGGCTGGCCGAGCTTGACCGCTTCTCCGGGGGCGATGAACCAGCGCAGCAGCGTCACCGAGTCGGCGGTGGTCGCCAGGTCGGGCATCCTGATGTCGATATTCATGCGATCTCCGCGACCTCCAGTGGGTGACTTTCGATGAAGGCTTCGGCCTGCGCCGCCGTGAAAACGCCCGGCGTCGTCCCAACCGCCAGCGTCGCCGATGCACCCAGGGCGCTGGCATAGCGCAGCACAGCCGGCAAATCCCAGCCGCGCAGCACCCCGGTAATCAATCCAGCGGAGAAGGCATCCCCGCCGCCGGTCATGTCAATCGTTTCCACCTGATAGGCGGGAGCCTGCCACGCCCGCCCCTGGCTGACGGCCACCAGACCCAACTCGCCCGCCGTAATGACCACGTTGCGGACGCCCATCTCGGCCAGCCGCCGCGCCTGATCGCGCGGGTTCGCGAGACCGGTCAAGCGATGGGCTTCGTCATCGTTGGGCACGAAGTAATCGACGTAGGGCAGCCAGCGTTCCAGATCGTCGAATGCGCTCAGGCTCCTCGGCAGCACCACATCCAACACCGTGGTGATGCCCTGTTCGCGGCAGAAGCGCAGCGTACTCGCCAGTTCGTCGGGGTCGATCCCCGGCAGGACGTACAGCCCACCCAGGTAGAAGACCTTGAGCGTCCGCAGCCAATCGCGCGCTATGTGCCCCATCGATAAGGCTTTGTTGGCACCGAAGACATGCAGGAAGCGGCGGTCTTCCCCCTTCACCAGCAGGATGACCGTCTGTGAAGTCGATTCATCTACCGTGATGATCTGAGTGGTAGAAACCCCCGCCGCACGGAGCGCATCCGTGACCACATGCGCCGCTGAATCCCGCCCGACGCAGCCGATCACATCCACACTGACGCCCTGCTTGGCGAGGTTGATGGCGACGTTGGCCGCGCAGCCACCCGCCAGCGCCGGGAACGACTCGAACGCCAGCAGTTCGCCCGGCGTCGGCAGGGCGTCCATCGGCCCGCAGAACGTATCCGCCACCAGAATCCCGGCGCATCCCACATCGGCCACGGCCGCTCATCCTTTCCCGGAGCAGTTCAATAGGTCGATTCGTTCCAGCACGGCTTCGCGCATGGCCCGGCGGCCCGCGCCCATCACATCGGCGTCGCCGCCGTAGCCCAGCAGATGGTGTGGGTTCGGATCGGGGTTGGCGAGCGCCGTCCGCACCGCCGCCAGATACCGCTGCTTGAGGTAGGTTCCGTAATTGACTTTGGCGACCCCCAGCCGGATCGATTCGCGCAGCGTCGTGGCGCTGATGCCCGTGCCGCCATGCAGCACCAGCGGCACATCGACCGCGCGGTGAATGGCTTCCAGATGCGCCAGGTTCAAATCCTGCTCGGCATTCAGCAGCACATGCACGTTGCCGACGCTGACCGCCAGCAGATCGATGCCTGTCGCCCGCACGAAAGCCGCTGCCGCTCCCGGATCGGTCGAGTCGCCGCCCTGGGCCGCGCCGGAAACACCCAGCGGCAGTTCGCCCAACTCGGCTTCGACCGCCACGCCATGGGCATGAGCGAGTTCGACGATGGCCCGCGTCCGCTGGACATAGCGATCCGGCGCTTCACCGGACGCGGGGATCGGCATGACCAGATTGAATCCGGCAGTGATGGCCTGGCGCACAGCCGAGTCCTGAGCGCACTCGTTGAAGATCACGCCACAGGGCACGCTGGCCGATTCAGCCGCGGCCCGCCCCAATGCGCCGTACCAGGAGATGCGCTCGGCCTGGAGCCGTTCAGCGTGGGTCAGGAATTCGCCGTTGAAGCCGACGATGATCGGCGAGCGGGTTTCTTCAGCGGCGTCGATCACTCCCTGGAGTGAATCGATGCTCCAGCTTTCAAAGTAGCCGACCGCGTAACCCTGCTCACGAGCCTGATTCATCAATTGGGAAATGGGGACAAGGGGCACGCCAAACCTCTGTATTCAAGAAGATTGCAGCCAGAATTTCCACTAGCCTAGCGCAGATTGGGGATACAGGCAACGTCCGCGCCGGGCTGCGCTCAGTCTTCGAGCAGGGGGAAGGCCGCGCGGGTCAGCCGCGCCCACTCGTCCAGCGTGAGCGTCTCCGCCCGGCGGCGTGGGTCGATCCCGGCGGACTGCAACAGCGCCTCGGCCAACCCTTCGTCGTCGAGAACCGGCCGGGCGCCGCTACCGCGCTGGCCGCCGAGATTGTCGCCAACTCGCCGCCCGACGGCCACCCGCTGATGATGGTCACCGTGACCACGATGGCGAT
>JAEUQZ010000650.1 GCA_016788965.1 Anaerolineae bacterium
GACCCAACCCGTCCGGTTTTCCTCTGCTCCGGCCAGATGGATGCCGACTGGCAGCGTTCCGGCGACTCGCACTGGTATTTCGGGGCCATCTGGAGCCGCCATTTCACCGACATCCGCCGCCGTCGCTCACGACTTCTCTCCGAATTCGGATTTGAGGCTCCTGCCACCCGCGAGACCCTGATGCGCTACTCAGATGTCTGGGAACGCCTGAATCACCTCGACGATCAGATTGAATCGTTGTGGGCTTATCAGTCTGCTTTGATCCAGTATCAGGTTGAATATGTGCGGCGGCTTCGCGCGGAGGGCTGCACGGGGTATGTCCACTTCTGTCTGAACGACCTCGTGCCCCAGGTCGGCTGCGGCGTGCTGGATGCCTTCCGCCTGCCCAAACGCGGCTATGCTGCCCTTCAACGCGCCTCGGAGCCACTTCTGATTTCGCTCGACTACGACCAACACCGCCCAATTGCGCTCTGGGTCTGTAATGACACCATGCAGGCGCATCCAGGTGCGTCAATTCAGTGGCAGGTGTATGGAGAACAGAATGTCCTGCTCGAACAAGGCGCGGTTCGCATTGACATCGCGCCCAACGCAGCGCAGCGCGTGATCTCAATCTCCTGGACAACTCCGCCCAGAGAGATCGTCACAGTGCGCCTGTCGATCCTCGATGCGGACGGCACGATCCTGTCTGAGAACAGCTATGATCGTCCCTTCGCCCATAGGGACAGGCCGCGGGGGTATCCCTGGAAGTTCGATCCCTACCTGGGAACGAAAGCCTTTGATCGACCCGATGCCCCCAGCCTGGCTGACCACGGCGTCAGCCCGCTGATGCGGTTGATCCCCCTGCCCGTGCGCGAAGCCGCCGCCGAGTGGGCGCTGCGCGGGCACTGGCCGATCTGGTTTCAGTCGATGGTCGCGCGGATCGCCGACCGCCTCCTCGGTTGAAGCGGCTGTCCCAGGCCAAGATACCTGGGACAGCCTGTCACATACTCTTAATCGCCGGGCACAGCCTCGCCCCTTGCCACTGCCACCGGGATGCTCTCCGCCGGAATGACCGCGCCGTTTGCGCCTACGGGCTGCTTGCGCGGCGTGCAGGTGATGTAGTCGCCGTAAAGACGCCACTCGTCCAGGCGGCAC
>JAEUQZ010000651.1 GCA_016788965.1 Anaerolineae bacterium
TTCTGGTGTAGTTTCGGCGGTGGGGGCCGCGACGCCGCCAGACTGGGCGAAAGCCTGATCGATGGCCGCGAGAACGGCCTCAGAGGTGGCCTGCTGAACCAGCGAGCCATTGACGAAGATCGAGGGCGTCCCGGTGACATTCTGAAGCTGGAAGGATTGGCGGGCGGCATCAATGACGGTATTGGGGAGCGCCCCTGCCATACACTGATCCCAGGCTCCGCGATCCAGACCCAGATTGCTCGCGCCTGAGGCCAAACGGTTCTGGGCAAAAGCCTGATTGCCGTAAACGCCCTGCCAGTCGAAGAGCGCATCCTGCATCTGCCAGAACTTGCCCTGCTCGCCCGCGCAGATGGCCGCGCGGGCCGCGCCCTGGCCGTTGGTGATGCTGCCGGTTCCATAGACCGCAACGAAGGTGAACTGCACCTGGCCGCTGCGGACTCGTTCGAGGATGGCCGGGAAGGTGGAGGCGTGGAAAGTCGCGCAGGCTGTACAGTCAAAGCTGGAGTATTCCTCCACCTTGACAGGCGCGGCATCGCTGCCAAGGACGGGGAAACCCTGCGCGTTCTTGCTTTGAGCGACACCCTCATAGCGCGCCGCCGTGTAATCAGGAATCGGCGCTTCGGCAGGCTGATTGATGACCAGGAGCAGCCCGACCAATACTACAGCGACCACGACAATGCCGATGAGGACGACCGTCTGGCGCTGGCGTTTGCGCTGCTGTTCACGCTCTTTACGGCGTTCCAGCGTGCGTGTACGACCCATGTTGATGAACCCTTTCCTTAGAACACTGCCTTCACATGCACATCGGCAAAGTTTACAGCGCGCGGCGCAAAGCGCAACCGTCTGCTCAGGATTGGTTCACTTCAGCCGCGAAGACGAGCAAACCTCGTCCTGACAAGGCCGATGGTTTTCGGGTAGAATGACAATCATTCTTTTCGCAAAATGTTCGATACACATCCGGTCATCATCTCAGGTGGGATTCAGCCAAGCGCGGTTGACTCGCACCTGGATTCGGGAATCAGGAAGAGGATGGGACTATGGGCACGACACACGATCTGTTCGGGACACAGGGTACGCTCAAGACCCGCGCGGGGGAAACCGGCATCTACCAGTTGAGCAAGCTGGCGCAGCA
>JAEUQZ010000652.1 GCA_016788965.1 Anaerolineae bacterium
GGCGGTGACAGTGACCGCTTCGCTGATCGGTTCGGTCGGCAGACCGCCGAGCGAAACAATCGGTGTGGTGATCGGCGCGCGCAGGGCTGTTTCGACCAGACCCTGTCCGGCGTCAGTCGTCACTTGCAGGCCGAGGTTGTAAGTTGTGCCATCACCCGGCAGATCGCTGCCCAGTGTGATGATGTACTGGCTGCGCAGGATGTCGGCGATGCCATGATAAATTTCGGCGAGTTGATCCGGCGTTGGCGATTCATAGAAGCGCGCGTTGGTTTCCGTCGAAAGCCCCTGAAGATAAGTGCGATCAAAGCCGAAGCCAAGACCGATGGTATAGACGGGAACGCCCAACCGCAGCGCATCACTCAGCGCCTGTTCACGCAGGCTTTCGCTGCGTCCGCCGAATTCGGCGCCATCGCTGAGGATGATGACGGCGCGGCGTGAATTGGGCGCTTCGCTGGCTTTCTGAATGGCGAGTGTGCTGCCATCGTAGAGAGCGGTTTGGCCGGAAAAGAAGAGGCTGTTGATGGCATCAATGACCACCTGTTTATCGGTGGTAAAGTCCTGCACCAGCCGTTCGTTGGTCGCGAAAGCGACCAGCGCCACCGAGTCGTTCGACTTGAGCGTTTGAACGAACGCGATGGCTGCTTGCTTGGCTGCTTCGAGCGGCGTGCCAGCCATACTGCTGCTGGTGTCGATTGCCAGCACAGTAGAGAAACCTAAGCGGTCATCAATCAGGTTTTCAACGTTGGTCACACGCATCCGGTCAACCAATTCGCCGACAACGGCGAAATCCTCGATCCCCAGACCAAGAATAGGTTGCCCGACACGGTCAACAACATTGGCGTTGACAATAACAGTCGGAAATTGTGTTCGGTCGATGGCGGTGATGTTAATGCGCGGCGGTGTCGTATCTTGTGTTGCCACATAGGCAACCGGTAACAGCAGTAAAACGGCAATGAAAAAGACGAGAACCCTTTTCAAGATGGCCCCCCAACTTGACGGCGTAGAACGATGTGTTTTGAAAGAAACTACTATACCGAGAAATTTTTCACGGATAGTTAATCTTAGCGTAGTTATTATTTTCCCGCCAATCTTGGT
>JAEUQZ010000653.1 GCA_016788965.1 Anaerolineae bacterium
GTTCGAGTGGCGATGAAGCACCGAAAGATCGAGTTGGTTCGGCCACCATTCTTTGTTGGTCATTGGCCGGGTTGGCGTGGGGGAAGGGGGCGGGTTTCCGTTTCCGCCGTTGGTTGCGGTTGTTTCCTGATCGGGCATTTCACTACTCCTTGCCGGTTAAATAGTACTGTGTGGTTTTGACGTTGGTTCTGTGAGCAAAACGCCATGTTCTGCCGGTGTCTATCGGCGGCACACGGTGGCGTGATGCGAATGCCCCTAACGTCCGAAAAAAAATTGGAACTCAGCGTTGGTTGCGGCGGTTTCAGCGTGTGACTTTTGCGGGGCACTCCGAAGGTGTACCGAGAGCGGGGCACCACTTTGGGTGAGGTAGGCTACGACAAGAATGATGTAAGAGACAATCGGGAGCGCGGTTTTATGCATTGTTCGATTTGTAGTTGGAGCAATGACTGGAACCACAGAGGCACAGAGAACACAGAGGAAGAGAGGGAAAGACCTTCTCTTCCTCTCTGTGGAATACTTGGAACAAAATGGCTCACGAGAATCAAGAGATTGTTCGCCCAAACTCACGCACCGTCATCGCGAGGAGTCTTCGACGAAGCACCGCGAAGCAGCGGCGCAAGCCCATCTCGCGGGTTTCTGGAAAATCATCTTGTCGTTGGAGGAATGACTGGAACCACAGAGGCACAGAGAACACAGAGGAAGAGGGAGAGACGCTCTCTTCTCTTCCTCTCTGTGCCCTCTGTGTCTCTGTGGTATATCTCTTCAGCGGCAGTTGAAGATACAGCCACTCAATCAACGACACCCCTTCCTTAAAAATCCTTCCTCCGAAAACGCCAAACTGCCACGGCGGACATCACAAGGATGAAAATCCCACCTTGAATAAATGGCGCGTAACTGCTCACCATTCCGGAAAAAACCAGTGAGCGGTTTGCTTCCACTAAATCAAACGGTTGTGGCAGTATCCAGTACAATCCATCAATAATTGCTTGGGCAACCGGGCTGGTGATAAATAGGTATAGCGTGTCCTCGCGGTTGCTAAGAAATGAGGAGAATAAGAAAATATGGATGTAGGAAAG
>JAEUQZ010000654.1 GCA_016788965.1 Anaerolineae bacterium
GCGGTTCGGGTTGGAACATGTGATGGATAATTACATGGAACCGCAACTGCTGGCGCCGCTGAATGTGCGGGACAAGGCAGCGCTGGCCGGGAAGCTCGATCTGCAGAGCGTGGATTGGAATGAACGCTGGACGCTGGCGGCGCGGTACGACGGGGAAACCTGGCCGAGCAGCTTCGACGGCGACTTCCGCGATTGGGAGAAGGTCAAAGCCTGGGCGGAAAAGGTCGCCCAAGACCTGAAGGGCGCAAAGAAGAGCTAAGCCCGGAATCGTCAACCGAGATCAGCGCACGATGCCCTCCACAAGAGGGCTTTTTGGTTTTGGTGATTGGCTCGCCAGACGGTCACGAGTCACGAGGGCGGCAGGTAATCAGCGAGACTCTGGCGTAGAATAGACTGAAGAGTACGGGATGAGAGACATTCGATGAATACATCTACAGCCCTACCGATTCCGCTGCCGATGGAGGCTATCCGCGCGTTTTGTCAGCGGTGGGGTGCGCGCGAACTGGCCCTGTTCGGTTCCGTCCTGCGCGAGGATTTCCGGCCTGACAGCGATCTCGATGTGCTGGTGACGTTTGCGCCGGGCGGGTCGCCTTCCCTGTTCGAGTTTGTCGAGATAGCGGATGAACTCGAAGCTATTCTGGGGCGCAAGGTCGATCTGGTCACGCGGGGCAGCGTCGAAACCAGTCCCAACTACCTGTTGCGCCGGGAAGTATTGGAAACCGCGCAGGTGATCTATGCGGCGTGACGAGGCGCGGTTACCGCTGCTCTCTGGCGATTCGGGCACGGGTTAGCGCGGCTTCCGCAATTACAGGCGTGGCCGAATCGGGATAAGGCGCCACACTACTGACGTTGATCTCACACAGGACATAAGTATCACCGTCAGCGTCTTCCGGTCCCAGCAGAAAGTCCGCATCCCACAGCACAGGCATTTGCTCCGTCGGAATATCCAGCAATGCCTGCAATTCAGGCACCCACTTTTCCTCCAACTGATGCTTCAACCTCTGGAAATCTGGGAGGTCGGGCGGATAATAGAGCCGTGGGCCGGGTTGAGGCGCGTCTTCAG
>JAEUQZ010000655.1 GCA_016788965.1 Anaerolineae bacterium
CCAGAACCGGGGATGACGGCACAACCAGCCTCTTCTCCGGCGGACGAGTCCCCAAGACCAACCTCCGCGTCGAAGCCTACGGCACAGTCGATGAACTCAATTCCATCCTCGGCCTGGCCCGCGCCCTCAAGGCCCATCCCGGCACGGATTCGCTCCTGAACGCCGTCCAGAACCAGTTGTTCCACCTCGGCGCCGATTTAGCGACCCCCCTCGATGCCGCCGCCGATTGGGTGGTTCGCATGAATGCCGAGACCGTCGCCTGGCTGGAAGGCCGCATCGATGACCTGACCGCCGACCTGCCCCCGCTCAAGAACTTCATCCTGCCCGGCGGAACCCCCGCCGCCGCCCAGATTCATGTCGCCCGCACTGTCTGCCGTCGCGCCGAGCGCATCGCCGTCGCCCTGCAAGAAATCGAACCCCTCGGCGAACACGTCATCCACTACCTCAACCGCCTGTCGGATTTCCTCTTCACCCTCGCCCGCTGGGAGAATCTCCAGGCCGGCATCCCCGAAGACAAATGGAGTGCCCGCTGATCCTCAACCGGGGATCAGCGTTTGCAGCCTCGCCCCATTCTCTTCCACGCTCTCGACCGCCCAGCCCACGATTCCGCTGGCCGTGCGGATTTTCCACCACACGTACCCATCGGCGCTCAGCGGCCCTTCCACCAACGTCACCCGCGCCCCATCGTTCAGCTTGGCCGCGATCTCATAATTCAGCCCCGGCCCCAGCCGGATGTTCAACTGGTCGCCATCCGTTGTATTGACCGTCGCCAGTGCGCCCACGGTCAGCACCCCTGGCGCGATAGGCGTCACCCCTGTGTTCACCGCCGCCGCATTTACCACCACCGGCTGACCAGGGATCGGCGTCAGCGCCACGCCATCCTGTCCCGGCGCATACACCGGCGCTGCCAACTGCGCCCACGGCGTGTAGGCCACCTGCGCCGCCGCCGTTTGCCCACCCGCCCAGGCAATCACCGGGACGCTGCCCGCCGCGCTCGACCAGGCCGGCACGCCCGCGTCCAGGCCATCGCGCGTATTGACATACACCAGCGTCGTCG
>JAEUQZ010000656.1:0-314 GCA_016788965.1 Anaerolineae bacterium
AACAGCCGGAACGAAGGCGTCGTGGCCGACTTCGTCAAACTCGGCGCGCCGCACCAGGACGACCCGGCGCAATATCGGGTCATCATCGATCGGATTTCACACGAGGTCCCGTTCTACCGGACCTTCCTGAAGCACGCGGTGCTTCAGGGCGTTACGGTGGTCAACAATCCGTTCATGTGGACCGCCGACGACAAGTTCTTCGGCGCGACCCTCGCCACGTCGCTCGGCCTCGCCAGCCCGAAAACCGTCGTCCTCCCGAACAAGGAGTACGTTCCGGGAATCGTCCACTCCGAGAGCCTCCGGAACCTGGTCTT
>JAEUQZ010000656.1:324-1056 GCA_016788965.1 Anaerolineae bacterium
GCCCTGCATCCTCAAGGACGCGCATGGCGGCGGCTGGAAGGAAGTCTATGTCTGCCGGAGCCTCGAGGAGCTGCTCTACAACTACGATCGCTCCGGGCTCCTGACCATGATCGTCCAGGAGTTCATCGAGTGGGATGAGTTCGTCCGGTGTCTCTGCATCGGGCAGGAGGTCATCCGCCCGATCAAGTACGACCCCAAGGCGCGCAAGTATCATCCCGAACTCGACTTCATGCCGAAGGCGCTGCACGACCGGGTGGTGGCGGACTCGCTGACGCTGGTCCGGGCGCTCGGATACGACATGAACTCGATCGAATGGGCCATCCGCGATGGCATCCCCTACGCGATCGACTTCATGAACCCCGCCCCGGACATGGACATCTACTCGCTCACGCCGGACCACTTCGAGTGGGTCGTCAAGGCGATGGCGGACATGGCCATCCGGCTGGCCAAGGCGCCCTCGACCGCGCCCCGGCCAAGCTGGGAGGAGTTCCTGAAGGGGCGGCCGGTGCGCCCGGGGCCGGCGTGACGCGCGGCGCGATCGACGCCTGGCACGCGGCCCTCGGCGCCGGCCTCGGCGTCGAGTCCGGTGAATGGCTCACGGCCGAACTCCGGAAACGCGGCCTGTTCTTTGGCGATCGGGCTCTCTGCACCGTCCTCCGCCCCCGCTTCCTGAGCCGGGCCCAGTACCAGTTGATGTCGTCCCGGATTGCCGTCCTCCTCGGGGCCTTCGAC
>JAEUQZ010000657.1:0-701 GCA_016788965.1 Anaerolineae bacterium
AGGGGCGCTGGCTGCTGGAACACATTTACCAGGATGACGAGGAGGTGCGCGCTGTGCCATTCGATGCGATAGCCTTCGTGCTGGCGGGTTTATGGTGCTGAATTTCATCCGTTCAGGACGCTGCTGACATGCTGCTCGAAGTTGAAAATCTGCATGTGGGCTATGGCAATGTCGAGGCGCTGCATGGCATTAACCTGAGTGTTCGCCAGGGTGAAATCGTGACCATTCTCGGCGCGACTGGCGCGGGCAAGACCACTGCCTTACACGCCATCAGTGGTTTGCTGCGACCCGCGCAGGGCGAAATCCGTTTTGAATCCCGCCCGATTCACCAAATACCGGCGCATCGGCGGGTGGAAATGGGCATTGCCCAAGCGCCGGAAGGTCGCCGCATCTTCGGCACCCTCACGGTGCGGGAAAATCTGAATCTGGGCGCTTTTACCCGTGTGGATCAGGCCAGGGTCGCCAAAACCCTGCAATGGATTCATGAACTGTTCCCGGTGCTGGCGCAGCGCCGCGAGCAACTGGCGGGCACTTTGAGCGGCGGCGAGCAGCAGATGCTGGCGATTGGCCGGGCGTTGATGGCGAATCCGCGCATTCTGCTGCTGGATGAACCCAGTCTTGGATTAGCTCCGTTGCTGGTCAAGGCCATTTTTCAGACCTTGTGGGAAATTAACGAAGCGGGCGTCACTATTGTTTTAGTC
>JAEUQZ010000657.1:711-1024 GCA_016788965.1 Anaerolineae bacterium
CTGCTTTGAAACTGGCGCATCGCGGCTATGTCATGGAAGTGGGCCGAATCGTTCTGGAAGACCGCGCCGATGCCTTGCTGATCAATCCCGAAGTCCGCAGCGCCTATCTGGGCGGCGGCGCATGAGCGCCGGTCATGTGGTGATCGAAGCCGATCCTGCCCATCGTCGCGCCGTATTGATGCTGCTGGCGACGGCGATCCTGTGGAGTTTGGGCGGGCTGCTGATTAAAGGCGTGGAATGGAATCCGGTGGCTATTGCCGGGATGCGCAGCCTGATTGGCGGGACGGTAATCGCGCTGATCTTTCGCAAGGAA
>JAEUQZ010000658.1 GCA_016788965.1 Anaerolineae bacterium
CTCAACCGTAGGATTGTCTTTAATTATCCATGACGCAATCTGCTCATATCCAAAAATAGTAATGACAGTAATGGGTAGTATCAGCAGAAAAGGCATCAACAGCATAAAACTCAGAAACCGTTCGCGTTTGTCTTCGTCCTTATACTTTGCATAAAACCGTATCAGTGTACTATGAACGCCAAACGCCATAAGCGGCATCATGATATTCGCAGCAGAAAGCAAAAACGAAACAATACCGTAATGTGTTTTTCCTAAAAAGCTGGTATAGAGGAAAAGTGCATTAACAGCGCCAATACCAAAACCAAAATAGGTTACGGCAATGTTTTTGGCAGACTGGTTTAATACAATTCCCATGGGATTTTTGATTTGAGATTTTTTGGTTTGGAATTTATGATTTTAGATTTATGATTTTTGATTTGTGATTTGTGATTTGTGATTTCCTTACCTAAACTGTCTATCCTCTACCAACTATCAACTACCAACTATCAACTACCAACTATCAACTACCAACTATCAACTATACACTAATAACTATCCACTATCAACTATAAACTATCAACTATAAACTATCAACTATAAACTATTCGTATAATTTTCGACAGCTTTTCAGTAAGGCTTTTTCGACTGTACTGTTGTAAACCGACGGCATATGTTTTAAGGTTATCTTCTTTATAAGCGGCATAATAAGCCAGAATACGTTCTTTCAGGGCATCGAATTCATCATAATGGAAAAAGGCACCTGTATTTGTTTCTTTTATGATAGAAGCGAAATCTGAACCTTCAGGACCTATTGCCAGTATGGGACGTTCTGAGGCCATGTATTCAAATAATTTTCCCGGTATAATACTTTTTGTGTCCTCAGAATTGATTTCGACCAAAAGCAGCACCTGTGATTTTTTCTGGTGTTCAACTGCTGTCTTGTGCGGAACATAGCCCAGATTGTTTACATAAGAGTTCAGCCTGAATTCTGCAAGGGCATCCAGCACTTCCTGACTTACGGCTCCTATCAGTTTC
>JAEUQZ010000659.1 GCA_016788965.1 Anaerolineae bacterium
CAGCACCATCCTTGAATATCTCGTTATTCTTGCGGTGTTGGTTCTCTGGTCGCCTTGGCAGCGTCTCGGCGTCTACGCCCGTGCGGTTCGCCGCAACGCTGCGCCTTTATTAGTTGCCGTTGTTGTCCTCTTCATGTGGGAAGTGCTCATCAACGTCCTCAACATTCAGCAGTTCTTGCTCCCCCGTCCTTCGGTCATTGGTGGGCGCTTTCTCGAAATCTACGACCAGCTGCTCACCGTCGGGTGGAACACCTTCCAGAACGCTGTCGGTGGCTTCATCCTCGGTTGCGGCCTCGGCATCCTCACCGGCTTGGTTTCCGCCCGCTATGTCAGCTTTAGCAAGGCGCTCCTGCCCTTGGCCATCGCCGCCAACTCCGTGCCCATCATCGCCTTCGCCCCCATCTTTAACACATGGTTCGGTGCGCTCAACCCCGGTTCCAAAATAGCCATCGTCGCCGTCTTGACCTATTTCCCCGCCATGATCAGCACCGTCAAAGGCCTCAACGCGGTTGATTTCAAGTCGCTTGAACTCATGCGCTCCTATGCAGCCACCGACTTTGAAATCTTCCGCAAACTGCGCCTCCCGACTGCCTTACCTTTCATTTTCTCCGCCCTCAAGGTCGCCACCACCCTTAGTATGATCGGCGCTATCGTCAGCGAATACTTCGGTGGTTCCACCAATGGGCTTGGTTATCGCATCCGTGAAGATGCCCAGCTTTTCCGCTATCCCGAATCGTGGTCGGCCATTATTGTCGCCGCCTTGCTCGGCATCATCTTCTATCTTGTGGTTTCTGCCGTGGAACGGGTGCTTATGCCGTGGCATATCTCGTTCCGCGAGGAATAAAATTGGATTGGTCTTGCTTACTAGGAGGAAACGATGCTTCGTAAGTTAACACCCGTTTTGTTGTTAGTGGTCGTCGTTCTGGCGCTGGCCGTCGCGCCCGTTGCCGCGCAGGATGCTCCGACAGTTCGTGTTCAGTTGAAGTGGG
>JAEUQZ010000065.1 GCA_016788965.1 Anaerolineae bacterium
ATGGTGATCGGATCGACCGCCCGTTTTTCACGCTGGACGGCGATGCGCTGCGGCTGCACAACAGCACCATCTTTGAACCCAGCTTCTACCCTACCGCGCCTGTGTTCGGGTGGCTGGTGGATCAGCAAAACGCACAGACTCCTGCTCCCCCAGATGATCCACCAGCTCGACCTCTCGTACTGAGCCAACAGCCTTATCAGTTGGAGTATCCGGTTGAGTTGGGCTTGTATTTGCCCGAAGACGAGCATTGGGCAAACGCCTGGACGCTGACAACTGCCCTGATCCGGGAATTCAATCAGCTTGTTCGCCTCAGCAATGTGCCCTTTGCTCTGGTCATCATCCCGGATCGACGCGCCGTTCACGCGGAGGACTGGCAGGGTACGCTGGCCGCATACGCCCCTCAACTGCCTGTGCTGAACCAGACTGATCCGATTCCTATCGCCAACCGCTTGATCGAAAGCCTACCGGGTGCGGATTTTCCCATGCTCGACCTGACCCCTGGCCTGCGAGAATGGGTATCGGCGCATCCCGGCCAGCGGCTCTACTACGGGGGTGACGGTCATTTCAACGCAGACGGTCATGCGGCGACCGCTGAACTTCTTGCTGATTGGCTCATTTCACTTCAGATCACCCCGGCCACCCGGTAAACGGCAATCGCAGACTCGTCCAACCCCAGCCATTCGTGCAGCAGCTCGTCGCTGTGTTCACCCAGACGGGGCGGCGGCAGCCGAAGTGTCGCCGGACTGAGTGAAAAGTGCGCCGGGGACATCACCAGCGGAATTTCTCCCAAAGGAGAGGCTATGGTTTCTACCAGACCGCGCGCTTGAATCTGGGGATCGCGCAAACTGGCCGCCACCCCCTGGATCGGCCCAGCGGGTATGCCCAACGCCAACAGCCCTTCGACCCATTCTGCCGCAGTTCGCTGTTTGAAAACCTCGCCTAACAAACCGATAAGCGCCGGGCGATGCGCCAATCGTGCCGGATTCGTCGCGAACCGGGTATCCTCGGCCAGTTCCGGTTGCCCAATCAAACCACACAGGGCGGCAAACTGGCGATCATTGCCGACCGCCAGCACAAATTCCCCATCAGACGCCGCGAACGTCTGGTACGGAACAATGTTCGGATGTTCATTGCCCAATCGCGGCGATTCTTGACCGGATATCAGCGCGTTACTGGCAACATTGACCAGTGCGGCAATCTGGGAGTCCAACAGCGCCAGATCGATGTACTGTCCCTGACCGGTGCGGGCGCGATGATGCAGCGCGGCCAGGATGGCCGACAACGCATACAATCCCGTAAAGACATCCGCCACGGCGACGCCCACTTTGTGCGGCCCTCCATCGGCCGGCCCGGTGATCGACATTAGCCCACTCATCGCCTGGATCACGTAATCATAGCCAGGACGATCCCGGTAGGGGCCATTCTGCCCAAACCCCGTGATGCTGCAATAGATCAGAGCGGGGTTGAGCGGCCGCAGGTCAGCCTCACTCAGGCCAAATTCAACCATACCGCCGACTTTGAAGTTCTCGACGAGTACGTCAGCCTGTGCTGCCAGCCGCTGTGCCAGATCGCGCCCCTCGTCGGATTTCAGGTTGAGCGTCAGGCTGCGTTTGTTTCGGTTGACACTGATGAAATAGGCGCTGAGGCGATCTTCACCATTGCCGAACCAGGGCGGCCCCCATGCCCGGCTTTCATCGCCGAGCCTGGGCTGTTCCACCTTGAGAACATCGGCCCCCAGGTCGCCCAGCATCATCGTACAGAACGGCCCAGCCAGTACCCGGCTGAAATCCAGCACCCGTATCCCTGCCAATGCCCCGGTCGAGTGACTCATCAAATCACCATCACTTTGAACTCACATACCCTATAACAAAACGCGGGGCGCGTTTCTGCGCCCCGCCTTCCAGACTTGAACGAACAGTCATTCAGAACGCGAACTGTACCGCCTGTCCGGCGACAATGTACCACGTGATGAAGATCGCATTCAGAAACGCACCCGTGTAGACCCGTCCCGTTTTGCGGTAGAAGTATGTCGAAATGAACGCCACAATGATCAGCAGTGGCACGAACTGAATGCCGATGATGGTCAGCAGCGGTTCGGCCAGCGGCAGAGGACGGCCACCCATCAGCGTGAGGTACTGGATGAGCAGCATGATGACAATGCCCAGCGCCAGCAGCGCCGCATTGACCAGATAGGCACGCCACAGACCTACAGGCGAACCGTTCGGCTGAGTCTGCCGCATCTGACCGTTCAGCACCATGCTCGAAACCAGGAAGAAGAACGTGAACGGGATCAGATACGCCAGGAAAATATGGAACTGGAAGAAGCTCATCGGCTTCAGAGCCAACACCCATAAACGGAAATCGATCTCGAAGATGGTATCGGCCAGAACGAGCAGCAGATATCCAGATGCCGCGACACAGGCCGCCAGCAGTAAGGACTTGCCGATCTTCCGCCAGCTTAACCCACCGTTCCACGTCACCCCATAACTCTCAAACGTTGCGCCGTTGTTCCGGTTCATCTGGTAGTGCCAGACCAGGAACAGCGCCAGCACGATCAACCCGTTGCCCACGGCCCAGGTCATGATCCCCGTGGTGATGGTCTGCGGCCAGAAGGCACTGGCCGGGAACCATTCGTTCCCCCGGTTTTGCAACCAGAAGAATGTCAGCGCCGGAATGATGACACTCAGCGCAGCGGCGACCCACCATCCCGTTCCAGTGGCTGCCTTCGAGGCGGGCATCGATTCGCTCAGTTCTTTGAAGAAGCTGGATTTGAGCAGAAGCGTACCGACCGGGAAGAAGAACAACACCATTCCGACGAATGCCACGAACGAGCCAATTTCCTTCCAGTACCAGATTTGATCTGAAGGCGGCAGCCCGTTGCCACCAACCAGGGTCTTTTGCATCCATTCGATGGCGTTGCCAATCGCCTCGGTCGAAATGTGGTTGTTGGGGTGTGTCCCACGAGGCATGTAAAGTTGGCGAGCCGTGCCATCTTCGATTGAACCGTACAGGCGGCCAATCTCGACGGTATCGGTCGTGCCGAACAGCGTTTTGAGCTTGTCGGTTCCGACCATATCCTTCGGCATCTCCGCGCCCCACATCAACTGCGAGAACTCATCCCACTCAGCAAAGACCAATGCCATGTTGCGCGGCCATTCCGCTGTACCATCCGCCGCAAACGGCGCCCCGGTAGAGGAACCTTCCAACACTATCGCTTTGTAGTCATCGGGATAAACTGCGGCGGCGGCCAGAGAAGCCCACCCGCCCATCGAGTGACCTTCCATCGCCACATTGTCTTTATCCACAATGTCCAGCGACCGCAGGTAACGCAAGCCATCTGGCCCACCGAAGCCGTTGGCAAAGGCAGGCGGATCCGAATAGCCGTGCCCCGTCTGATCCAGCGCCAGCACAACGTATCCCCGTCGGGCAAATTCAATCGCAAAGCCGTCCTGGGTTTCACGCGAATTGATGTACCCGTGTACTGCCAGGATGCCCGGTGCGGGATTCTCGGCAGTTACACCGTTGGGGACATAGAGAAGCGCGCTCATCAGGGTTCCATTGGTTCCCATGAAGCGCACATCACGGATTTCGACTGTTCCTCCGGCCGTCTGGGTGTAGGCAGCAATCCCGCCTCCAATCAGCACCAAAATAAGGGCTAATCCCGCTAACCACAACAAGCGGCGTGCGTCGTTCCTGTCGCTCATCTTCATGACCTCCTGGGGCAAGAGTGATATTTAGGCAGCAATACCTATAGCGATTCCTCATTAAGTATGCCAGCGCAATACAGGGAGTAATAGTGAGTTTAGACATGGCTGAGCCATGAGGAAAAGAACTGGCAGAGGATCGCGGCGACATCTTGACTGGTGCAGCATGCTGTTGTACGCTACACTCCGTAGAACATGTGTGCCAGTGCCGTTTCTTTACACAGAAAGAAATCCAAGATGGAGCTGTCAGCGGAACAACGTGAAAAGCTGTTCAAAACCTTGAAAGCCCGTTTTGAGAAACACATGAACCGCCACAAAGGGGTTGAATGGGCTAACGTGCAGGCCAGACTAGAATCGAACCCTGCGAAACTCTGGTCGCTGCATGAAATGGAACGAACTGGTGGCGAACCGGATGTTGTTGGTCAGGATATGAAGACGGGCGAAATCGTCTTCTATGACTGCTCAGCGGAAAGTCCTAAAGACCGCAGAAGTCTCTGTTACGACCGCGAAGGGTTGGAGGCAAGGAAATCATTCCCACCAGCAAACAGCGCCATAGATATGGCGGAAGAGATGGGCATTGAGATTTTGACAGAAGAGGAATACCGAGCACTGCAAAAACTTGGGAACTTTGATTTGAAAACATCGAGTTGGTTGAAGACACCTTCAGATATTCGAGAACTCGGCGGGGCAATCTTTGGTGATCGCCGCTACAACACCGTTTTCGTGTATCACAACGGCGCACCCTCATACTATGCCGCTAGAGGGTTCCGCGGCTCGCTGAGGGTTTAACAGAATCGCCGCTATCCACGTCGTCCGCTGAAGAGAACGCTCCGCAGAGTCGCGGCAAGGATTGGATGCTGGGCTGCTGCAACTACCCTTCAACCGAAGCAGAGATCACAGGCTGGGTCGATGAACGAGCCGCTCTCGGTTCGTTCACATAGAACTGCAAAACCCCCGCTGCCAGGAACCCAAATACCGCCGATGTGAGGAAAGCCGCCTCAAAGCCCAATGTGTCGGCCATCCAGCCACCGATCAATGGAGCCAGCAGCGCTGCCGGAGCCACCAGAGTGTTCGCCATGCCGATATACAGTGGCTTCTCGGTGACAGTTCCGAATTCAAGGGTAAATGTAATCGAAATCGCCCAAATGGTTGCCTGTGCGAATCCCGCCAGAGCGAACACCAGATAGAACCAGTTCAGGCTCGGAGCCAGCATTGCCAACACTGCGCTCGCCGCGATCATAACCGCGCCGGACACCAATACATTCCGGTAGCCCCAGTGATCGCTGATGTACCCCAACAGCGGATTGGAGATCGTCCGCGCGATCAGCATCACTCCCATCATGATCCCGGCAGTTTCCTCATTCATATTGAAGTGACGCACTGCGTAGATCACATAGAAGGACACAGCCGCCCAGGAAAGCTGCAACAGGTTTCGCGCAATCACATACCAACGAAAATTGCGGTCGCGTCGCAGGATGTCGAGCATCGACTTTACGCCGACGGGCTTGCGGAGTTCCTGAGCTTCGATCTCATGCGTGGGTTCGCGCGTGAGTCCCAGAAATCCCATTGAGATCATGATGAACACGCCTGCCAGCAAAAAGCACAGCGTAAAATCCAATGGTGACGGCAGCCGATCCAGCATGATTCCGGCCATCACCGCCCCGCCTGCCCCCAGCAGATTCGCTGCCGCCGACTGCGAACCGAAAAATGTCCCGCGACGATCCGGTGGCATGACCTTTCCGATCATGCTCTGCCAGGCGGTGGCTGCGAATCCGCCCCCCATCGAGGCGATGATCACCATCAGATATGCCAGAATAAGCGCCGCCGTCGGCCCCAGGCTCACGGCCGCGAATGCGACCGCAGCCAGCCCAAAGAACGGCCAGCGTTCATGGAACGTCATGAACATGACGAACGGCTTATAACGCCGCAGCCGCGCGACCCGTCCCGCAGTGAATAACTGCGGCAGCATCCAGCCTACAGTGTGCAGGGATGTCACCAGTCCGATGAGCGTCGTTGAACTCGTCAGGGTATTGATGAAAAGGGGGATAACTGTCTCAAAAGAAGCAAACCCCAGAGCGGCCACCCCGAAGAATGCCCCATCCAGGACGTTCACCGTGAAGTTATGGCGAAAGTCTTTGCGCGCTTGCGGCTGCCACATAATGCGGTTGATCTCAATCTGGTATGCTGCCGCATTGTATCATGACTGCCGCTCAGCGGTCTTATATGGTATGGCTCCCGTTGCCGGATTGTAACGCAGAATTCACAACCCAAGAAGCAAAACTGCTATATGCTAGAGAGTGGAGTGATGCATACAGCACTTGGCGAGGTCGAGTAATGGCAGATCTATTCATTAGCTATTCCACAAAAGACGCCGCGGTCGCCAATCGGTTGACGGCCTTCCTCGATGGAAAAGGAATTACCTATTGGCGTGATACCAGAAATCTAGAGTTCGGCAGTCCGGACTGGCTCAAGGCGATTGAAGAGGCGATCAAGGAAGTAAGAGCCTTTGTGATCTTGCTCTCCCCAATTTCGGTCGAGTCCCCTTGGGTCACAATCGAACTGGGTTATGCGATGGGTTTTCGCCGCAATAACGACCCCGATTTTCCCATCTTTGCGCTGGTGATTAAAGTCACGGAAAAGCTCCTTCCCCCCGTCCTGGTGCGACCCCAGATCCTGGTCCACAAAGACGAAGATGTCGATTTCATGATGTGTTGGACGACATTGTATGATCAACTTATCAAGGCCGGAATCGGGGCACAGATCGCCGAGCGCAGCACCAAATTCCTGAAAGCTCTGAACGAACGCGAACGCATCCGAATCAGAGCCAACGGGGTCGTGTCCCGCAACACACTCAACAAGATGGGATCGTCGAGCGACGAACTCGCTGAAATCCAACGTTTCCTGTCTCAGGCCAAGTGTATCCATGTCGATGAGAAAGATAAGTCCTGGACATTTACCCAAGACGGCGAAAACTACTTCAAACAGCATGCCATCTAGGAGAGAAACTGCATGTCTGATATCAACACGCTCAGGATATTTGATGATACCCCTGTAAAGGATTTGCGCGAGGATACCCTCTGGATCGATGATGAGGCGATCCTGAACGAGATTGACCGAATCGCGGCCCAATTGGTTCGGCCACTCATTGAGGATGGCAGCAGCAGGCGCTCCATGACCTTTGCCGTACATGGGAAATGGGGCATGGGAAAAAGCACTGCGCTCAATTTCATTCGTAGTCGATCCGTCGAAATCGCACAAGTGCAGTCGGTCAAAGATCGATTACTTTTCCCTGTATTTCACGCCCCTTTCTATGAGAAATTCAATAGGGTGCAAAAGATCGAAGTGGAGCATGCCCTGGCAATCAGTATTCTGAAAGCGATAGGTGGTTCTGAAGCCGCCGACGCTCTGGAACGATTCCAGCGTTATGTGGAACCTTCATCTTCAGAGCCAACAGCCCGCACCCTGACGAAGCTCGAAACCCTCGTCGCGGAACTGCGCGCCCGCACCGATCTGGAACAGATCGTCGAACGCATTCTGCTTTGCGAGGAGGAGCCTGATAGCGAACCCCGCGTTTGTGCTTTGCTCATCGATGATCTGGATCGGTGTACAGCGAAGTTCACCTGGGAACTGCTGATGACTCTCCAGCGGTGGAGCAATGTCTCAAATCTGTTCTTTGTCATCGCTGTAGACCGGGAACGGCTGAGCAAGGCCGTGGAGAAATGGCCGAACAGCCCAGATGACCCTGAATTCGCGCTGGAGAAGTACATCCAGCATTCGTTCACCGTGCCCGACCTGGATGAAACCCGCCTTGAACGATACCTGCAGAGGCTTGCTACCGTCAACGAACAGCAAGACCTACAGCAGAGTTTTGTCCAGGCCACGCCACTGTTCTTCTACGGCCTCCGCGAACGGACGCCGCGCTCCGTCAAGCGCTGCATCAACGAAATCTTGCCCACTATTGTTCGCAAATACACCGAAGGCAAACGAGGCGACGATCTACTCCGGGTCATCAAAGAGGCGGTTCTCGCCTACTCCTGGCCGCACTTCTATCAACAGCACTTCCGTCCAGCAGCCCGCCAGTATGCGCCCACAGCTACGCAATCGGGCGACCTTCTGGTCTTCGCAACCCTCCAGAAACGCTGTGATGAATTCGTGCGCGGTGTGGACGGACGCAACAATGATGTGGATCGCCTGCAATTCATGCTGAAACGCGACTCACGAGGACTGTATGTCGAACTGAGCGAGATTATTTCAGCCAGCGATCAGGAAGAGCTTGATCTTCAGTTGGTCAGATTCCTCGGAACCCCACCACTCTGGTTTGAACAGACCAGGATGACCAGTGAACAGATCGGGAACAAAGCAGAGGAAGTCGGGTTAATCAGCAAGAAGCAGCCCCGTGAATTGGAGGAACGTTTCCAGCAGCTTTACTTCGATGGCGAAGCGGCTGAAAAAGAAGGCGATTCCCAGACCTCGCTGGATCGCGCCCGCGATATCCTGGAACTGATCCGCTCCAACAGGCAGTTCTTCAACAACACCCATGCGCCCAGCGTGGGCAATGTCGCCATCAATGCTGAACGTTTCGCTGATTATTCATTAGCGGATGAGCTATATCGGATGGCGCTTGACTTGGAGCCGGAGCATTCCAACAACCTGCAGAACTACGCTGACTTCATCGTCAAGAAGCAGATCGATCAGCGTTACGACATCGCCGCCCAGATCATTGAGCGGCTCAAGACAGGCAAACATGCGGGTTGGAAACCCGAACGCACAGCCGAACTGGAAGTGCTGCTAGCAGCGCAGACAGGTGGTCAGGCTCCTACACAGGAATTGGAAAAGGTGCTGCAAGGTTTCTATACGAATCCGTCGGACACGCGCCGCTTCGTCAGCACCATGAGCTTGCTCCAGGACATCAACCAGTTTGCCCGCGCGCGGGAAGTGGCCCGACTGTATTATGACGCTGTTGCTGCGCCTTACATGAAGTATGTCGGCATTCGTGCGTTGGCGGATGTGCTGGCAAGCTCGAATGACTCCAACGACGAACTTTCGGCGATGGAACTCTACCGCTGCATGTTGGAGCGGCAGTGCTATCCCGAATCGGATATCTCCGAGATCAAACAGAACTACGCGGTGCTGCTCTACAAATACGACATCAACGACGAGGCCGGGCGCATCTGGTACGATGCCTATGTGCGCGCGCCGGAGAAACCCAACATCCGCCGTTCCTACTCGCTCTACCTGCTGCGCGGTGGCCGCCCTGATCTGGCGAAGCTCGTGAACGAAGGCCAACCGCTGCCGCCAGATGAGCCGCCTTTCCTTCAGCCGAGGGACAAGCCCATGCCGGATACCTCGTTCACTGCGGATCCCTACCTGGGATTCGATGACATGCCCAGCGGGCCGCTGGTGGCTGACTTGCAGCCTTGAGCCGAATTGGACTGCGACAAAGGTGTTGACTCGCAGCGCCAAATTGCATAATCTTGTCATGACTACGTTGCCTTTGGCTTTGAGTGAATGGCCGTCATGAGTTTTCCGAGAGTTTCGCGTCGCCGCCGCAGCCGTCGCCCGCAGACCATTGAGGTCATGCCGGGACTGTTGTGCTGGCGGTGAGACGCGGCCTCCGCGCAAACCAAATCACACTACCCCCTGACCTCGATCAACCGGCGTCAGGGGGTTTTGTTTTTCTAAGGAGCAATCGTCCCCATGCAGCATCCCATTCGAGTCGGCGTCTACGGCGCTTCAGGCTATGCCGGGCAGGACTTGGTCGAAATCCTGGCGCGGCATCCCAACGTCGAAATTGTCTTCGGCACGTCCAACACCTATGCGGGCGATCCCATCCCGCTGACCCTACTGCGCCACATTCGCCATGAAGAGGCTGAGTTATCCGGCGTAGATGTGGTCTTTCTGGCGCTGCCACACCTCGCCTCCGCGCCAGTAGCTGCGAAGGCGAGAGCGGCCGGCCTCAAGGTGGTCGATCTTTCGGCTGATCTCCGGTTGGAGACTGCTGAATCTTTCGCGCGATGGTACAACCACGCCCATCCGAACCCGGAACTGCTGCCGACTCCTTACGGCCTGCCGGAGTTCAACCGCGAACAACTGCGCGGCGCCGACCTGGTGGCCGCTCCGGGCTGCTACCCGACGACGACACTGCTCGGCCTTTATCCTCTGCTCAAGCATGATTGGCTCGTCGAAAACGCTCCGGTCATCGTCGATGCCAAGTCGGGGGTCTCCGGCGCGGGCCGTGAGCCAAAGCCCAATACTCACTTTGTCGAGGTCTACAGCAACCTCTCGCCCTATAATCCCGGTCGCGTCCACCGCCATGTCGGGGAAATCGAGCAGGAGATGAAGCGCATCAATCCCAAAGCGGGGCTGCTCATCTTCACACCTCACCTGCTTCCGGTGGATCGTGGCCTGATGGCGAGCATCTACGTCACCCTTAAACCAGATCACAAGGCAAGTGACGCTCAGGCGCTCTTTGAAGAGACGTACAGCCACGAAGCCCTGGTCAAGGTGCTGCCGCCTAAGCAGCAGGCCACGCTCAAGCACGTCGTCCGCACCAATGGCGCGGCCATCAGCCTCACCCCGGTGACGGATCGCTATCTGCACATCACCAGCGTGACCGACAACCTGCGGAAAGGGGCATCCGGCCAGGCCGTGCAGTGCTTCAATCTGATGTGCGATCTGCCGGAAACCACCGGATTGCTGTAGGTATAAGGTGAAGCGTGAATCTTTCGCCTGAACTCACCGTTGTTGTCTTCGGCCTGCTGGCCTCGGCCTCCTGGGGATCGGGCGACTTTCTGGGCGGGCTGGCCTCGCGCCGGGTCGCGGCCGTGAATGTTCTGGCACTGGCTCACGTCACCAATATCATCCTCCTGGTGTTGGCCGTCTGGGTCAGTCAGGAAACCTTTCCGCCGCTTAAGGACATCTTCTGGGGAGCCAGCGCCGGGATGGTCGGCACGATTGGGCTGGCTTTCTTCTACCGCGCGTTGGCCGACGGGCAAATGGGCATCACTGCCCCGATCACAGGGGTGATCGCCACAGCGATTCCCGTCCTGGTTGGCGCTCTCCAGCAGGGACTCGCCTCTGGCATCCAGATGGCCGGCTTCGCGCTGGCTCTGATGAGCATCTTCCTGATTTCCTATTCGGGCGGTTCTGTTCGTGAAGTTCGCGGCCTGCGCTATGCCCTGGCCGGCGCGGTCGGATTTGGCTTCTTCTTCGTGCTGCTGGCCCAGGTCGAGTCGAACGCCATCTTCTGGCCGATGATCGGGGCGCGCGTCGCTTCGATCACCACAATGGTCGGGGGAGCGCTGTTGATGGGCACAGCCGAGATTCCACGAGATCGCCGCATCCTGCTGATGATCCTGCCCATCGGCCTGCTCGATATGGGTGGCAACATCTTCTACATCATTGCCGAACGTTCTGGACGGCTGGACATGGCAGCGGTGCTGTCGTCGCTCTACCCGGCCATGCCAATTCTGCTGGCCTGGCTGTTCCTGCGGGAACGGATCACGCGGGTTCATGGAATCGGCATTCTGGTCGCGCTAACGGCCATCGCGCTGATTGTATCGAAATGATGTGCCCTCTTTTCGCCTGCTTTGATTGGGAGTACCTATGCGACCTGTTGTGATTAAAGTGAGCGGCCATGAACTGGATGATGCCGCCTACCTCGCCGATTTCGCGGCGGCCGTCCGCGACCAGCAAGCCCCCGTCATCATCGTTCACGGCGGCGGCGCGGAGATCAGCGCCTTGCAAAAGTCGATGGGCATTGAACCCCGCTATATCGAAGGAGTCCGCATTACCGACTCGCTCTCGCTGAAAGTGGTCGAGATGGTGCTGTGCGGGACGGTCAACAAGCGCCTGGTGCGCTGCCTGCTGGATGCCGGTCTGGATGCGCTCGGCATGAGCGGTGTGGATCGCGGCCTGGTGCGCGCTGCTAAGATGGAACATCCCGCCCAGGACATGGGCTTCACTGGAACCGTCACCTCGGTGCGGGGGGACATCCTGATGATGATGCTCGAACAGGGTATCACCCCGGTCATCGCGCCGGTGTGTTTGGGTGAAGGAACCTCGTACAATGTCAACGCCGATCACGTCGCGGGCGCAATCGCCGCGTCGGTGGATGCCTCGCGGGTAGTCTTTCTAACCAACGTTCAGGGGGTGCTGGTGAATGATGCCGTTGTGGCGACCCTTACGCCTGACCAGACCCGCACGCTCATCGCCGATGGGGTGATCTTTGGCGGGATGATCCCGAAAGTGCAGACGGCACTGCACGCTCTGGAGACCGGAGTTTCGCGGGCGGTCATCACCAACCTGGAGGGTCTCCGCAGCGGCTCAGGAACCGTCTTCACGACCTGACGCGGAGACAGGTTACAATCGCGGGGATGAAGCAGGAGGGCTGATTGAGATGAACGAACAATCTGCCATCGATGAGCTGTACGCGCTCATTCGCTTCGTCTACGCCAAGCGGCATCGTCTGGCCGAGAAGATCATCGCCGCTTTCGAGGAAGCCCTGGCCGACAAGACCGATCCGGGTGAGCGTCAGGCGGTGATCGCGCACTGGCTGGATTTCTATCAGGCGCACAAGTATCGCAAACTGATGCGCCGCCGCCGTTCGACCGACCGCGAGCGGATGCTGCCCTGCTCGGCCTGCGGCTATCCGATCTCGCAGCGGCATCACCTGTGGGACATTGCCACCCACGGTGAAAACCGCGTCACTGTTCAGCTTTGCGCGAACTGCCATGAACTGCATCATCTGATGTACAATGCGGTCGCGCGGGACTCAGTTTACAGTCAGAAATTGATCCGTCACCTGTTGGCCGCAAGACAGCCACCACCCGAAGCAGTCATCCGCATCTTCGGCTGGCTCCGCGCCATCCTGAGCTACGAAGTCGAGAGCGGTTGGCTGGAAAGCTACAAACTATCCGATCTGTGGATCGAAGACCGTCTGGGATGGCGAGCCTATTTGAACAGCTTGTCCACGGCCGCCGGAGCCTGAGCACCTGCGGCCGATCCGTGCATTTCTGGAATCTCACCTGTCGAGGAGAACCATGCTGAATCCGACTGCCCCGCAACCCGTTCTGACTGCTGATCAGGTCTTGCAGGATGACTGTGATTACGTTGTCCAGACCTACAAACGCCCGCCTTTTCTGCTGACGCGCGGCGAGGGCGTCCACGTCTACGACAGCGAAGGCCGGGCTTATCTGGATTGGGTAGCGGGCATCGCCGTGAACGCGCTCGGTTATGGCGACCCCGGCCTCACGGCCGCGATCCAGAACGCTTCCGCTGGGCTGATCCACACCAGCAACCTGTATTACACCGCGCCGCAGGCTGAACTGGCGAAGCAGTTGGTCGAGAAGTCGTTCGCGGATCGAGTCTTTTTCACCAACAGCGGAACCGAGGCCAACGAGGGCGCGCTCAAGTTTGCCCGCAAGGCGGCCTACGAAAAAGGCCGCCACGACCAGACCGAGATTGTCTGTTTCAGCGGCGCGTTCCACGGCCGAACGCTCGGCTCGCTGTCGATCACGCCGAAGGACAAGTACCAGAAGCCGTTCCATCCCCTGCTATCGGGGGTCAAGGTTGCCGAGTTCAATGACCTGGACAGTGCCCGCGCGGCCATCGATGAACGCACAGCGGCCGTCATCGTCGAGCCAATCCAGGGTGAAGGTGGCATCCATGCAGCCACGCGGGAATTCCTGGCGGGGCTGCGTGCCTTGTGCGATCAGGTCGGCGCGGTGCTGATCTTCGACGAGGTACAGTGCGGCATGGGACGCAGCGGCAAGCTCTGGGCACACCAGCACAGCGGCGTAACCCCCGACATCATGACGCTGGCGAAGCCGCTGGCGGGTGGGCTGCCCATCGGCGCAATCCTGATGACTGAAGCGGTGGCTTCGGCCATGCACGTGGGCGAACACGGCTCGACCTTTGCCGGAGGTCCGCTGGTGACGAGCGTCGCCGCCCACATTCTGGAGCGCGTCAGCCAACCGGAATTCCTGGAACACGTCTCCGCTGTGGGCGATTACCTCCAGGAACGCCTTTCGGAGATCAACAGCCCGCTCATCCGGGCAGTGCGCGGGCGCGGCCTGATGGTGGCGCTGGAACTGACCGTCGAGGTCGGGCCGCTGGTCGAAGCGGGCTACCAGAACGGCCTACTGCTGGTAAACGCGGGGACGCATATTGTCCGCTTCGTTCCGCCGCTGGTGATCGACAAGGCACATGTGGATACGCTGGTTGAAAAGCTGTCCACGATGCTGTCGGCAATATGAGCATCCTGTACCCGAATTCTGTCCTGAAGAAGGATCATGCTGTGACCGACTCGAAATTCCCTATACAAACTCCTGCCGGTTTTCAAGTGGCCGGCGTTCATGCCGGGTTGAAGAAAGACGGGGCGCTGGATATGACCCTGATTGCCAGCAGCGCCCCATGCCAGGCAGCGGGGGTGTTCACCCGCAACCAGATGAAGGCCGCCCCGGTACTGCTGGATATGGATCGGCTGGCGGCTGCCCGCGACGGCTACCAGGCGGTGATCGTCAATACGCGCTGCGCTAACGCCTGCACAGGCGAGCGTGGGCTGGCCGATGCGCGACAGATGGCGCGGTTGACCGCACAGCAGTTGGGCTGCGGCGAAGAGGCGGTGCTGGTACTTTCGACCGGGGTGATCGGCAGCTTCCTGCCGATGGAGAAGATCGCGGCGGGGATTCATCTTGCAGCCGAGGCGCTCGGCCAGGACTGGGAGGCTGCGGCGCGGGGCATCATGACTACGGACACGCGCCCGAAGTTCGCCTCGGCCAGCCAGACGACCGCTGACGGGAAAACTTACCAGATCAGCGGCATCTCCAAAGGGGCGGGGATGATCGCGCCCAACATGGCGACCATGCTGAGTGTGGTCGTGACCGATGCGGCGGTTTCCCCGGAGCGGCTGGATGCGGCGCTGAAGCAGGTGGCTGACCGCACCTTCAACCGGATCGTGATCGACGGGGACATGAGCACCAACGATACCCTGCTCCTGCTGGCGAACGGAGCCAGCGGGGCGGTCATCGACGAGGCCGAGTGGCCGGCGTTCGTGAGCGCGTTGGAGGGGGTCTGCCGGGCGCTGGCCCAGGCCATCGTGCGGGATGGCGAGGGGGTGACCAAGTTCATCACGCTGAACGTCTCCGGGGCGGAAAGCGACGCGGCCGCGCACCAGATCGCTAACACCATCGCCACATCGCCGCTGGTGAAGACGGCGTTCTTCGGGAACGATGCCAACTGGGGGCGGATCGTCGCGGCGGCGGGACGGGCGGGGGTGGCGATCCGACCGGAGGAGACGCGGCTGTGGCTGACTCCGGGCGAGCATTACATCCGCACACCGGACTCGCTGCTGATCTTCGAGGGGGGCATGGCCGCGGCTTACAGCGAGGAACATGCGACGGGCATCGTCCGCAGCCCGGAGGTGAGCGTACATCTGGAAGTGGGCACAGGGGCGGGCCAGGCGGTGGTCTGGACGTGCGACCTGAGCCACGACTACGTTTCGATCAACGGGGATTACCGTTCGTAAGCTCGGTTCAGCTAAACACCACAGGCGAGGGACTCCATGCAGGGCTGCATCGCGCTCGAAGACGGGCGCATCTTCACGGGCGAAGGCTTCGGCGCGGAAGGCGTCCAGACCGGGGAACTGGTCTTCAACACCTCGATGACCGGCTACCAGGAAATCCTGACCGATCCGAGCTACCACCGGCAGATCGTCACGATGACGGTCGCACACGTGGGGAACACCGGGATCAACCTGCACGATGTGGAGTCGGATCGCATCTGGGTGGCGGGGTTCGTAGTGCGGTCGCTCAGCCCGATTGTGAGCAGTTGGCGGGAACAGGGCGATCTGGATTCGTACCTGAAGAGCCAGGGGGTGATCGGGGTCAGCGAGGTGGCGACCCGCGCCCTGGTACGGCACATCCGCAGCGTGGGGGTGCTGCGGGCGGCGATTGCCCACGGGAAGGCCGCGGCTGACCCTGAAGGGCTGGTCGAAATCGCGCGGAAGTCACCG
>JAEUQZ010000660.1 GCA_016788965.1 Anaerolineae bacterium
CACGCGCGTGGGTGCGGCCGCGGTGGCCATCGTCACCGTGCTGGCCGTGATGGCCTGGATCCTGGATTACGCGGCGGGTCTGCTGGGCGCACGCAAGGCTGGCGCCAGCCGCCAGGCGCTGCTGGGCGCAGCGATCGGCACGGTGGTCGGCCTCTTCATGGGCTTCATCGGCGTGCTCTTCATGCCTCTGGTCGGGGCTGCGATCGGCGAGTACCTCGCGCGGCGCGATCAGACCCACGCCGTCAAGGTGGGCGTGGCCACCTGGCTGGGCATCATGGCCGGCATGGCGGCGAAGGTGGTGGTGGTCTTCATGATGATCGGCGTTTTCCTCGCGGCGCTGGTGCTCTGAGCGCGCGGGTGCTAGCGGCCCCTGTGGGCGTGCGGGCGCGCGCTCACGGCCTAGCCCATCGAGCTTGCTCGCATCAGGGGCTTGCCGAAGCGAGGATGATCCTTCAGCAATCAAGAACGAGGAGTCGGCGCATGGCACGCATCGAGCACATCACCTTGGGAGGCGGCTGCTTCTGGTGTCTGGAAGCGGTGTATGACCAGGTGCGGGGAGTCACCGAAGTGGAGTCGGGCTACTGCAACGGCCACGTCCGCCAGCCGAGCTACGAGCAGGTCTGCACCGGCCACACCGGCCATGCCGAGGTGGTGCGCCTGGGTTTCGACGCCGAGCGCATCAGCCTGGACGAGCTTCTGCAGATCTTCTTCTCGATCCATGATCCCACCACGCTCAACCGCCAGGGCAGCGACATCGGGCCGCAGTACCGCTCGGGCATCTACCTGCATGAGGAATCGCAGCGCGCGGTGGCCGAAGCCGTGAAGGCGGAAGCCAACCGAGCCTGGGGCGGACGCGTGGTGACAGAGATCCTGCCGCTGGCCAACTACTGGCCCGCCGAGGCCTACCATCAGCGCTACTACGAAAACCACCCCAACCAGGGCTACTGCGCCTACGTGGTCGGTCCCAAGGTCGCCAAGTTC
>JAEUQZ010000661.1 GCA_016788965.1 Anaerolineae bacterium
ACCGGCCGCCCTGCCTCACGACCCCGCGCCATGCTGAGCGAATGGTGGACCTACCGGCCGCATGACTTCCTGATGTTCTCGCCGCGCATCTACTGGCGGCTGTTCGAATCGATCAATACGGCATGGTGGCCTCTGGCCGCGCTGCTGGCCTGCACTGCCGGGGGCTGGCTGATCTCGGTGGCGCGGCATGCTGGCGGCGGTGCAGCGCGCAAGGCCGGGCATGCCCCGCACGGGTCCTGGCAGGTGGCACTGCTCTGGCCCCTGGCCTTGCTGGCCGTGGCCTGGGCGGTCGTCGCGCTGGCCTTTCTGCGCGAACGCTACATGCCCATCTTCTGGGCAGCCGAGGTGGCGGTCTGGGCCTTCCTCGTGCAGGCGGCGGGCTGGCTGCTGATGGCCCGCCTGGGTCGCCCGGATGAGGATCGTGGTGCCGTGGAACCTGAGGTCGGCGGCATCCCGGCACAGCGACGCCGGACGGGCCTGCTGCTGGGCGTTGTCGCGCTGCTGCCGTATGCCGCGCTCGCCCCGCTCTCGGGCCGGCCCTGGCTGCAGGCAGAGCTCTTCGGCCTAGCGCCGGATCCGACGGTGCTCTTCAGCCTGGCCGTGCTGCTGTTGCTGCCGCAGCCAGCACGCGCCAGCCCCGGCGCGCGGCGGCTCGCCCGCGCGCTCTGGGTCCTGCCCATCACCTGGTGCCTGTGCAGCAGCGCCACGCTGGCGCTGCTGGGCTCGTGGCAGGCGGCGCTGCCGGTGGGGGCTGCGGCTCTGGCCTGGTGGGCCTGCCGGCCGCGGCGCGCCGCCGGGCCCTGAGGCCGGATCACGGATGTGAGGGGCCTGCCGGCGATGTCCGGCAGTCGCATTCAAGCGTCACCTGTGGCCTGAGGCGCCAGGCTGGATGGCAGGTTCAGGCCAAGGCCACATCACGATGGGCGAAGGCCGCTGCCCTTCAAATGCCGAAGCGGCGTCTCAGCCCAGCCGCGAAGGCG
>JAEUQZ010000662.1 GCA_016788965.1 Anaerolineae bacterium
GACGGATGATGGCATAACCGGCCTGCGGGTCGGTGTCATAGCGCAGGGCGTCCATGTTCCAGATGATGAGCAGCCGGATGCGACTGTCGGCGCGGGCGATGGAGGCCGCCAGAGCATGCCAATCGGCCTGATTGCGGACGGTGGTGTTGGCCGCCCATTCGAATCCGGCGGGGAGATAACCGAAGCCTTCCGATGAAAGGTAGCCGATTTCGGTGAAGCACAGGCGCTTGCCGGGGAAGGTGCTGGCGTAGAGGGCAGTGAGGGTTTTGAAGTAGCGCGAGTAATGGTCGGAACTGCCACGCGGATCACCACTGGTGCGATCTGGCGAGACGATGCCATCGTTGTAGTGCATGCCCACACAGTCGAGGTACTTGGCAGCGCCGGCCTGCTGCATCTGCTGAATGAAGATGTTGTCGTCGCAGCCTTCGGCGGCACAGCGCCCGCCAAAGTAGCCGGTGGGCGCGGGCGCACCGCTGATGATCATGATGTTGGGGTTGACCTGTTTGACGGCGGTATAGGCGCTGGCGAGCAGTTCGGTGTAGATGGAACCGCTGATTTGCCCGCGCGGCCATTCACGGTCGATATTGGGTTCGTTCCAGACTTCGATAGCATCCGGCCCGTAGGTGGCGAGGGCGGCGAGATAACCGGAGTAGGCGGTGATGTAGGCGGGGCGGTTCGCGCCTAACTGAGCGGGATCACCCACAACGCTGAGCAAGATTTTGAAGTTCTGGAAGCGGGCGGTGTCGATGAGTGGTTTGGCGGCGCTGGCGGGGGTAGCGCCATCCCAACGCACTTGCAGCTTGAACCATGTCATGCCGGTGGAGCGCATGAGCGCGAGATTGCCGAAGCCGATGACATGCGCGCCGAGGTTGAAGCCAGCGCCGACCGCATCGACAGTCGGTGTGAGCGTGGCGGTGGGCGACGGGGTGAAGGTGGGCGTGAGGGTCGGCAGCGGTGTGGCGGTGGGACGGG
>JAEUQZ010000663.1 GCA_016788965.1 Anaerolineae bacterium
CAATGAACTGGAACAGGATATGGTCCTTGCCAATGTGGTCAAGTGGCTGAACGCGCATTGCAGGGATTAGGGAAAACGAACCTCCATCCCTAAAGGGAGGCTTCGCACAGACGCCAAGTTCATACGGAGAGTGTGGGTTAAAGATTCTAACCGCAGAGACGCAGAGGACGCAGAGAAAGACAAGAGAAGATTTAACCGCAATCCCCTGACGGGGAGGCTTCGCACAGACGCAAAGGGCGCAAAGGAATACGGAGGAGAGGGAGTGGGGTGGTTGATGAATCGTTGGTGAGTGTACTTGCCCGCTGGATAGAGTTCGTTTACAATGTGGGCAGATAAATACTAGTAAGTAATAGCATTCGCAGAAAGATTTTATCTGGCTCTATGGAGAACCCTTCTTCCAAGCTCGACGTTCAGAACATTTCCCTCAGCTTCGGCGGCATCCGCGCCCTCTCCGATATCACCTTTTCGGTGCGAAAGGGGGAGATTCTGGCGGTGATCGGCCCGAACGGAGCCGGTAAGACCAGCCTCATCAACAGCATCAACGGTTTCTATTCTCCCCAGCAGGGCGCAATCCTGTTTGAAGGGCGGGACATCACGACCCTGCCCGCTTACAAACGCGCCCAGCAGGGCATCTCGCGCACGTTCCAGAACATCGCGCTGTACACGAACATGACGGCACTGGACAACCTGATGGCGGCGCGGCACATCCATATGAAGGGCAACCTGCTGACCGGGGCGATCTTCCGGGGGGCGGCGAAGCGCGAGGAGATCGAACACCGCCGCAAGGTGGAAGCGATCATCGAGTTTCTGGAGATGGAAGCGATCCGCAAGACCATCGTGGGCAATCTGAGCTACGGGCTGCGGAAGCGCGTCGAGTTGGGGCGGGCGCTGGCGCTGGAGCCGACGCTGCTGCTGCTGGATGAACCGATGGCCGGGATGAACGTGGAAGAAAAAGAGGATATGG
>JAEUQZ010000664.1 GCA_016788965.1 Anaerolineae bacterium
CAATGGATTGGAAAAAGTGATGATCGGCAGCAATTTCTATCATGTCGGTGTGGAAAAATGTTTTATTTAATAGTAAAACGGTAGTTCTCCCATTTTACGTATACTAAACGCTCGGTTCTTATTTGTATAAGAAAATACAGAACTATAATTATTCCGCAAAGCGTATTTGCGTAAAGACTTATAGCTGTGTCGGAATGGATTTCAAGCTGAAACGCGAGGCAGAGAAGTTCGTGATATGAAAAGCGAACTGACCCAAATAAAAAATGCCCCCGACAGGACTCGAACCTGTGCTTCAGCCTCCGGAGGGCTGCGCTCTATCCACTGAGCTACGGGGGCACATACTCCTGTCAATGTAGCAGATTTTTCCGCCCCTGACAAGCCTCGTCCTCACCAATTCCGCCCACCCCCCACTTTTGCGGGGGATCGGGCAGGGGACTTGACAGAATAAAACAATTGTTCTAAAATAAGATGAGGTGAGAAACCGCTAGCACCGCGCCAACCGCCCTATCGCTGAGGTTCGTGCCTTTGCTTCCCTGCAACGGGTTTTTGCCCCCTTCGCCTTGAGGGAGAGGGGCTGGGGATGAGGGTTTCCACCGGTCGCACTTTAACAAACCCATACCACCCATGTCGGCGCCAGTCCCGCCCGCTCCCGCCGCAGTCTTTGTCGGCGACGACGACGACGACGACGACAAACGCCCCAACCGAGATCGAAATCGACCTCACGCCCATCCTCGATCTCCGCACCCAGCTCATCACCCTTGCCGAAACCCTCGGCCAATCCGTGCCCGAAGCCATCCCCGAAGCGCCGCTCAACCAGCGCGTCGCCGCCCTCGTCCAGATCATCGACCGCATCGAGCGGATGCGCTTCCGTCGCGCCTTCCGCCCCGCCCAACCCCCAATCGACCCCATGGATTATGAAATCCGGGTCGCCCACCATGTGGAAAAGGAGGATGACCTT
>JAEUQZ010000665.1 GCA_016788965.1 Anaerolineae bacterium
GATGACGCCCGAAGCCAAGAGCGCTTCACCGGGTTCTTGAATGCGGTTCTGGTTGGCGTCGTCGAAGAGGAGGACGCAAACCTGCGCGGTGACGGCGGCGGGGTCGATTTGACCAGCGTTGGCGACGACAACGGGCGCGGTGGGCAGCGGTACGGTGGGCTGCGGGGTGACGGTCGGGCCGTCGGTGGGCTGCTCTTCGGCAGCGGTGGGTTCGACGGGCGGCGCTTCAGTGGGCGCGGCAGTCGGTTCGACGGCTTCGGCCTGCGTGGGCGCAGTGGTGGGCGCGGCGGCTACGGTGGTTGATTCGGCGGCGGCGGTGGTGGGGGCAGCGGCGCTGCTTTCACCTCCGGCGGCACTTTCCGCCGTTTGAGTGGGCGGTTTGACGATGAGCTTCTGGCCGGGGAAGATGAAGGTGGCCGAGCGCAGATTGTTCAACTCAAGAACAGCGGTGCGGGTCGTGCCATAGGCATAGGCGATGCTGTCGAGGGTATCGCCCTGCTGGACGGTGTGGACAATCGAGCCGTCGGGCTGTTCGCCCTGTGGCACGACGAAGGCCACGTAGGGCGGGGCGGTGGGGACGGCGGTGGGCACTGGCACACCGGGAACGGCTGTGCTGTTGGGGGCGGTGGTCGTGCCGGTGAGGACGACATCATCCCAGTAGGTTTTGTTGAGGTCGGCGATGCTGCTCTGGGTGGAATAGAGGAAGACGGTCACGCTGCTGCCGGTGGCCGTGGCGACGGTGCTTTGCTGAAGCCATGTGTCGTGGGGGGCGGTGAAGGCCGACCAGATGATGGCGGGATTATTGGGATCGGTGCCGCCGGTGGGGTCGATGCCGATGCGGGTTTGCGAGCCGGACTCAATCGCCGAACCGCAGCTTGAACCTCCACCCAGGTTACAGGCCTTGACCTGCGACCAGGCAGATGCCTGCACATTGCTCTTTTCTGCGATATTGCCGACC
>JAEUQZ010000666.1 GCA_016788965.1 Anaerolineae bacterium
TATTGCGCCGCACAATGCATTGTGTGACATAAGCCCTGGCCCTGCACGTACAAAGTGTTGCACGGCAGCAACGATGTTGTTCTGCCGCGATGTTTCAGTGGCTGAGCGTGAAGAAGAAACTGGCACCTTCGTCCGGAGTGGACTCCGCCCAGACCTTGCCTTCGTGGCGCTGGATGACCCGCTGCACGGTCGCCAGACCAATGCCCGTCCCATCGAATTCGCTGATGCCATGCAGGCGGTGGAAGGGCAGGAAGAGCTTGGACGCGAAGCTCATGTCGAAGCCCGCTCCATTGTCTGAGACGCAATAGACGATCTGTCGGTCGCGCATTTCCGCATGGAAGCGGATCCGGGCAAGCTCCCGTCGGCTGGTGAACTTCCAGGCATTGCGCAGCAGGTTGTCGAGGGCAACCCTGATCAGGGCCCGGTCCGCGGCGGCGGTCAGCCCGGGTTCGACACTGGTTTCAACCTGGCGGTCGGGTTCTTCCTGATGCAATTCTCCGAGGATCTGCTCCACCAGCTGACTGAGATTGACGGTTTCGCGGCGCATGCTCTGGCGGGTGAGGCGGGCGAGATCGATCAGATCGTCAATCAGCCGCGCCATGCGCTGGGTGGCGACCCGGATGCGCTGCAGGTATTCACGGCCGATTTCATCGAGACGGGGGGCGTAGTCTTCCGCGACGATCTGCGCAAAGCCGTCGATGGCACGCAGGGGGGCGCGCAGGTCGTGGGAGACGGAATAGGAGAAGGCTTCGAGTTCCCGATTCGAGGCTTCCAGCTCGGCGGTTCGCACGCGGACGCGGGCCTCAAGTTCCCGGTTGAGGTTGCGCTGGGTCTGCTCGGCTTCCTTGCGGACGGTGATGTCGTCGAGGGTGCCGGAACTCCCCACCACATGGTCGTATGCATTGCGCAGGGGGCGGATGGTGGCTTCGACCCAGCGCGGGCTGGTGGCCTGGG
>JAEUQZ010000667.1 GCA_016788965.1 Anaerolineae bacterium
CGCGGCTACCTCGAGCTGGTGGCGACGAAGGGCGAAGCGCTGCCGGCGGCGCAGCGCCAGCACCACCTCGGCGTGGCCCTGAAGCAGAGCGAGCGGCTGGCGACGCTGATCGACGAGCTGTTCGAGCTGGCGAAGCTCGACTTCAAGGGCATGACGCTGCAGCGCGAGCGGTTCTCGTTCGCCGAGCTCGCCGTGGACGTGGTGCAGAAGTTCCAGCTCGCCGCCGAAGGCGCGGGCGTGCGGCTGGCCGTGGACGTGCCGCCCCGCCTGCCGGCGGTGGACGCCGACCTCGGCCTGGTCGAGCGGGTGCTGGAGAACCTGATCGGCAACGCGCTCAGGCACACGCCGGCCGGCGGCCGCGTCGAGCTGCGTGCAGGACGCGGGCCGGGTGCGTCGTCGCCGAGGTGTGCGACAGCGGCCGGGGCATCGCGCCCGAAGACCTGCCGCACATCTTCGACCGCTTCTACCGCGGCCGTGCGGCAGGCGCCGGTGGCAGTGCGGGCGAAGGTGGCGGCGCCGGCGCGGGGCTCGGGCTCGCGATCGCCCGCCGCATCGTCGAGCTGCACGGCTGCGAGATCCGCGCCACGAGCACGCCCGGCCAAGGGACGTGCTTCTCGTTCACGCTGCCGCTGGCCTGAGCCGCGGCGCAGGCATCGCGGGTGCGACCCGTGCAGGCGCGGCGAGCCGCTGCGATGCCTGACAGCGGGGTCAACCGCGGCGCGCGGCCGCCTGCGGCAACGCGCGCTGGCCTGCCCGGCCTGAAAGCCAGGCCAGCCACACCGCGCGCCGCAGCGCCAGCAGCGCGGCCGATGCCAGCCACACGCCGCAGGCGAGGGCGAAGAGCTCGCCGCCGTCGCTGCTGCCGTCGGCGTTGATCACGGCCACGCCCAGCGGCGTGAAGAGGTGGAAGAAGATCGCGCCCGAGATGACACCCAGCGCCATCGCGGCCCCG
>JAEUQZ010000668.1 GCA_016788965.1 Anaerolineae bacterium
CCTCGCACCGGCGCGACGCCGTTATCGAGGAGTTCCGCCACGATCCGACGAAGAACATCCTGCTGATGAGCTACGGCGCGGGGAGCGTTGGGCTCAATCTGCAGTTTGCCAGCTACGTCTTCCTGTTTGATCGCTGGTTGAATCCGGCCGTCGAGGACCAGGCGATTAACCGGGCCCACCGCATCGGCGCGACCGGCCCGGTGACGGTGACGCGGTTCCTGGCCACGGGCACGATCGAAGAACGGATCGATCGCATCCTCGCCGAGAAGCGCGAGTTGTTCGACGCCGTGTTCGACGACGAGCCGACGACTCGGAAGCTGGGTCTGTCGCGTGACGAAATTTTTGGTCTGTTCAACTTGCGGTTTCCGGAGGCGAAGCCGGAATCGGCGGCGGCTTGAGCTTGGCGTCTTTCTAGCGGGTTCTGATGAACCGCCAAGGACGCCAAGAGCGCCAAGGAAATGCGAAGGAGAGTTGGAACCGCGGATGATCGTTGATGGACGCGGATCGGGTGCGTTGGCGTTCATTGGTTGTTTCCCCTCCTTCATCCATTGCGCGTGCTTCTTTGTCGTTGAGTTGGAATTGTGTCGCCTGATGCGTTTTTGGCGACACAATTCTTAAGTTGTTTCTTCCGTTGGGGTTGCGGCTGACGTCAACGACGACAATTTGTCGCGACAGTTGCTGGATGCTGTTACTCACTTAATCGACTTACTCAACTACTCACACCGTCTGCGACTTTTGCTTGGACCGTCGGGCGGCCCTGAGCGCTCCGCTGCGCGTCGTGGCTAACCTCTCTTTTTGTATTTTGCATTTGCGTGCGCGCCGGGGGGGCCCCATTAAGGTGCCGCAAAATTCTTTCATTTGGCCACGGTCGCGGCGTGATTTGGGCCTTTGTTTCTCGTGATTTCCTGACGAAAATCGCCTAAAAAACGGCGGTGAATTTTGCGTTTCT
>JAEUQZ010000669.1 GCA_016788965.1 Anaerolineae bacterium
TCGACATCCTCTTTGACGATGCGCCCGCCGGGGCCGCTGCCTGCCACCTGTCGCAGATCGATGCCGCGTTCTTCGGCGATCTTGCGGGCGACGGGCGAGGCTTTGACGCGCCCGTCATCGGTCAGGCTGGCCGCGACAGGGGCAGGAGCGCCGTTGGATCGGGCGGCTGCGCCTGCCGGGGCGCTCGGTTCGGCGGCTTTGACCACGGGCTGCGGCAGCGCGGCGCTGGCCGACTGAGCCACACCTTCACCAATCATGGCGATGTCCGTGCCGGCTTTGATGCTGTCGCCCAACTGGGCGTTCAGGGCGCTGATGACGCCCGACTCCGGCGCTTCGATCTCGACCGTGGCTTTATCGGCCTCGACCTCGGCGATGATGTCGCCCTTGTTGACGGCATCACCGACCTTCTTCAGCCAGTTCAGCAGCGTTCCATCCATCGTCAGAGTCACAGGGGTCGCCACTACAGCACCTCCTTCACGGCATCGATCACCTTGCGGGTGTTGGGCAGCGCCATCAGTTCGATGTCCCGCGCGTAAGGCAGCGGCACATCCATCGCGCTGACGCGCTTGACGGGCGCATCCATGTAATCGAACATGTGCTCCTGAATCTGCGCGGCGATCTCACTGCCGAAACTGTAATGCGGCAGGCACTCCTCGACCACCACGCAGCGGTTGGTCTTCTTGAAGCTCTCGAACACCGTCTCCATATCCAGCGGACGCAGCCAGCGCATATCGACCACTTCGCACTGGACGCCTTCTTTCGCCAGTTCATCGGCGGCGTGCAGCGACCAATCCAGCCCGCTGCCGAAGGTCACAATGGTGACATCCTCGCCCGGCCGCTTGACATCCGCCTTGCCGATGGGAACCACGAAATCCTCATCGTCGGGAACCATGCCCGGCTTGGAATACAGCGAGATGAACTCGGTCAGCAGCACCGGGTTGTCATCGCG
>JAEUQZ010000066.1 GCA_016788965.1 Anaerolineae bacterium
ATGACAAGTACAAAGAATACCTCGAAAAACTTCTGGACTTTCTCGTCAAAGCGCTGCGCGCCTCGGTCATCGTCGACGGCAAGATCATCGACCTCCACGCGAAAGAGTCCCCCGGTGCTGTTCCCCGTGTGCGTCGCCTCAATGCCATGCTCAGTGCTGAAGCACTTTCCGAAGCGTCCGATCCCAACGCGACGCCGCTCCACTTCGACTCGCTGCGCGAAGCCTATGACCATAACCGCTGCGATGGCCGGGTGCTGCTCCTCGGCGAACCCGGCGCGGGCAAGACCATCACCCTGCTGGCCTTCGCCAGGGATGCCGTCGTCGCGCGTCTGGCTGATCCATCCGAGCTGCTGCCTGTTCACGCCAGCATCACCGGATGGAATGCCCGGCAGCGGACGCCGTTGAACGAGTGGCTTGCCGCCCAGCATCCTGATCTATTGGCAGACGAACTTCAGATTTTGATCGAGCAGGGCAAGGTGATGCTCCTCCTTGATGGCCTCGACGAACTCGGCCTACCCCTTCCTGTGAACCTGAATGAACCCGGCGGCGAAAAATTCGATCCCCGTGATCGCTTCCTCCAATCGCTGCCCCTCACGGGCAAAATCATCCTCTCCAGCCGCATCGAGGAATACCACCAGATCGGTCGTCTGGCCCAGTTGAACTGCGCCATCCGCCTTGAGCGCCTCGATGATGACCAGATGCAGGAGTACCTGCGCGACGTAACCGGCCTTTGGGATGCAGTACATTCTGACAGTGAACTGGAGGAAGCCCTTCGCAACCCCCTACTGCTGAAACTGTTCCGCGTCGGATTCGAGGGCGATCCTGCTGGAACCGACGCGCTTCGTGCCCTTAGTGGAGCGCAACTTGATGAGCGCATTTTCGACGAGTTCATTCATCGCCGTTGGGAGCATGAACAGGGACATAACCCTAACGATTTACTTCCCTTGACTGCTGACCAGTTGAAGCAGCGGCTCGGTCTGGCCGTCATGCGGGCTGGTTCCACCGAAACCAGGGAGGACTTCACCCGGATTCTGGTAACGGATGTCGACGAACCTGACCCTGAAAGGGTCGTCGATCTGGCGCTGCGCCTCGACCTTCTCCGTCCTGCCGGAGATGATCCTGTAGATCGTTTCGAGCAGCAGCGCCGTCCAACCTACCGCTTTCTCCACTTGCGGCTGCGTGATGCGCTCACTCTGCCTATCGCCCTAGCAGACCTCAGATCTTCGATTCAGGGCAATGAGTCCCGGATCAGGGCTGTCATGGTGCTGGGGCGTCTGGGCAATGCGGTCGCTGTTGAGCCGCTCATTGCTGCTCTGAGCGATCCGGATACTGAAGTTCGTATTCGGATTGCCATCGCCCTGGGAGAATTGAAAGACAAGCGTGCCGTTCGCCCCCTCATTGGCACACTGCATGATAAAGACTGGCGTGTGAAGCGCTGCGCGACCAACGCGCTCGCGCGGCTGGGAGCCGACGACGTCCTTGCTGCGAGTTTGTCGGATGTAAATGCCGATGTTCGCAAAGGTGCTGCTGACGCTCTCGTGAAGCTTCAGATTGTCGAGCCGCTCATCTCGGCGCTCCATGACGACAATCCCGACATTCGCTCGACGATCATTCTCGCGTTGGAGCGGTCACGTGATCCTCGCGTCGTCCCTGCTCTCATCACCGTGTTGCGACAGGATTCGGAGCCAGCCGTTCGCAACAGCGCTGCCTATGTGCTGGGCAGACAGGATGACCTGCTCGCGCTTGATCCTCTCATCGAGGCCCTCAACGATTCCAATCCCGATGTACGAGCGATGGTCGCTGACGCGCTCGGCCAGTTAAGCGACCGCCACGCGGTGCAGCCGCTTGTCGCCATCTTGCGCGACCCCGATTGGTATACTCGTGGCCGTGCTGCCGCCGCTTTGCTTGAACTCGGAGCAGAAGATGCTCTGATTGCCGCCCTTCAGGACTCCGATCCCAGATCCGCGTATGCCGCTTTTGAGGTACTCCAACGCCTCAATTACCGTCCGCTTGTATACCAGGCGCTGACTGATTTCCGTGCTCGTAAGCTCCCCCCTCGCCGTGACTAAGTGGTACATCCGGTTAGGGTGTTTCGATCAGGCGGCGCATGTAGGCGGCGGATTTGCCCAGGGCGGTGATGGGATCGCGGGTGTAGTCGTAGCCCAGTTCGATGGAGAGGAAGCCGTTGTAGGCGCGGGCACGCAGCACATCGATGAAATGGGTGAAGTCACAGGTTCCCTCGCCGGGGATGGCGTTCTGCTGGCGCTGGCCGTCGTTGTCGTTGACGTGGAACTGCAAGAGGCGGTCGCCGACGAGGGCGAGCACATCCTCGATGCGTTCACGGTTGAGGTGCATGTGGCCGGTGTCCATGACGACGCCCAGGTTATCATGACCCAGGGCGTGGATGATGTGCATGGCGTCATCGGCGGTGACGATCAGATCGGTGACGCTGGCGTTGGCGGGTTCGATGCCGAGTTTGATGGGATAGCCCTCGGCGGCCTGGCAGACAAGATCGATGCTCTCGGTCAGGCGGGCGCGGGCGTCCTCGACAGCCTGCCCGTGGAGGCTGAAGCCGGGCACGATCAACAGGATGCCTGCCCCCAATGTGATGGCGTTATCCATGCAGGCGCGCATGTAATCGAGCGTATCCTGGCGCACGAGGGGGTTGGGATTGCTGAGGGAATGGGGATAGCGGAAGAAGGCGGGCATCAGCGAGACGGCATGTACGCCGCGATCTTCCAGCAGGCGGCGAATGTCCCGTAGCTGAGCCGGGGAATAGTCCTGGCGGTAGGCGTGAGGCCGTCCGGCCCAGATGTCCATGCCGGGCACGCCCAGGTCGCAGACCGACCGCGCCGCATCCGGGAGCGCAAAATTGACGAAGACGGAGCTGACGATGCTGAGTTTCATCGAGGGGCTTCCTTTGGTTCGGCGTCAACAGGCCGAGGAAAGACGAAACCGGGTGGCGCGGGCAGCATCCGGCGCAGGACGAATTCGCGGCGCAGGCGGCGGGCATCGACGTAAATGGCGCTGTGGAGGCCGTGGCGGATGGCCTCAACCGCGTTGGGGGTGATGGCATCGACGATCATGCAGGCGCTCATGGGCAGGCCAGCGCGGTCTATCCAGGCGGCGAAGAGGTCGGGGATCAGGCGCGGCAGGCCGATTTCGGCGGTGAAGAGCCAGCGGTCAGGTGGGATGAGCTTCTGAAGCGGTTGAGAGACGGTGGCCTCGATCCAGCGGCGCGGCAGGCCAGTGACCAGCCAGCGGGCGACCGGCGCGGGCAGGTCGGCGAGGATGGGGGATACATCGTCACGCAGGCGCAGGCGTTCCAGCAAGGCGGCTTCGAGAGCCGGGGCGGTCAGGGCGACGCCGGAGATTTCGACCACCTGCTGGCAGAAATCAAGCGGCTGGAGGTGGCCCAGGGCAAGCTGTTCGATGGCGGCGCGTAAGCCCAGGCGCGGCTGAATATCGACCGAGGCGATGGGTTTGGCGAAACAGATAACGGCGCAGAGATCGGCCAGACTGGGGGCGAGGACGCCCTCCAGCCAAAAGGCCACAGCGTCGATTTTGGGGAGCGCGTTCATAGGCCCATCACCTGCACGATCACTTTACGATTGGCCGGGTCGGACTGGTCATCGATGACGAGAATGTCCTGGTAGGTTCCGAGCGCCAGATCGCCGCCGACGACGGGGATGGTGACGCTGACGGTCAGCAGGGCCGAGCGGAGGTGGGCGTAGCCGTTGAAATCGACGGCCTTGAAGTGGTGCAGATAGGGGCGATTCAGCGGACTGATCTGCTCGAACATATCCTGCCAATCGGCGATGATGCCGGCCTCATGCTCGCCGACCAGCACCGCGCCGGTGGTGTGTTTGTAGAAGACGAGGGCCTGGCCTTCACCAACGCCGCTGGAACGGACGAAGTCGCGCACCTGCTCGGTGATATTGACGACCGAGAAGCTGCCACAGGTATCCAGGTCGAACTGGGTGGTTTTGACGATCCAGGTCATGCTGTCACCCCTCAAGTGGATGCGCCGCGTCCGGGAATATCCCAGACGGCTTCGACAATATCGCCACGCATGGCGTAGAAGCGGTCGTAGAGATTGATGGTGCAGTTGCAGTCGCTGGGCGAAAGCTCGACCCGGTCACCGAGTTGGGGCGGTGTGGCAACGCCGCTCACATCCATGCGGCCGTGTTCCTGCGACATGGATTTGATGAAGGCTCCGGCGGGGTTCTTGACCTGGGGGAGCGCCCAGCCGGTATCGATGGCTTTGCGGCCCACGTCGATGATCGCCAGGTTCTCCGCGCCGGGATAGGATGGGCGGCTGGTGACTGTACCGAGGACGGTGAGGGCGCAGCCGAACTCGGTGACGCCCTTCTCCTGAAAAGCGGTATCCATGAGCAGGTAGGTTCCTGCCTGGATTTCAGTGATGCCGGGAATCTGGGCCGCGTAGCGGTAGGTGAAGGTTCCGCTGGCACTGACGATGGTCACGGGCAGGCCAGCAGCTTCGACGTAGGCGCGGGTTTCGGCCAGCAGGCGGGCGGTTTCAGGCGCTTGAGCGGCGCGTTCTTCGGGCGTCACTTTAAGGGTGAGATGGCCGTCGTAGCCCATCAGCCCCAGGTAGCGCAGTCCAGGGGAGTCGTGGACGAGGCGGGACAGTTCCAGGGCGGGTTCAAAGGGGGCGACGCCGCAGCGGTTATGGCCGATGTTGACTTCCACCAGGACGCGGAGGGTCACGCCGCGGGCGGTGGCGGCGGCTGAGAGCGCGCGGACATTGTCCGGGTGATCGACGGCGACGATGACTTCGGTGTAGGCGGCCAGATTGACGAGGCGGCGGATTTTGCGCTCGCCGACGATCTGGTTGGCGATGAGGATGTCGGTGAAGCCAGCGGCGGCCAGGAGTTCGGCTTCGGAGAGTTTGGCGCAGGTGAGGCCGACGCCGCCAGCGGCGATCTGCTTGTGGGCGAGGATGGGGGTGGCGTGGTGCAGCTTGACATGCGGGCGCAGCACGGCGGAGACGCCGCGAAAGAACTCAGACATCCGGGCGAGGTTCTGCTCCATCACGTCGAGGTCAATGAGCAAGGCAGGGGTATCGATCTCGCTCTTGTGCAGGCCGACTTCGTATTCATGGGCGTTCATGAGGGTATCCTCGGATGGGGATTAGGGATTGGGGGTTGGGGAATAGGGAAGACGAAGTGCAAATTGAACCGCCATCCCCTGACGGGGAGGCTTCGCACAGACGCCAAGAACGCCAAGATCATGCGGAGGGTTTGGGGTATTGTCAGAGTGGGCGATGTGTCGTTAGGTGTCGCCCGGCTATGAAATGGCCGGGCTAGAGTACCGTCACCCCCGACGGGGGTTCCTGAGAACCGCATTGTCAGGGGTGATCGATCACGATGGGCCATGAGAGGAATACCCTTGAGGGGGATTGGCCGAAGGGCACGGGAGAGGGCGCAGCACGCTGCGCCCCTACAGGGGTGAGCGGGGATGGTCGGAGCGGGATAGGTGGGGGGCATGCGGATTAATACTCCGGGACCATCTCGCCGTCCATGACGAGGCGCTGAATGGACAGCACGGCTTCGGCTTGCAGGATGCTCTGGGCGACGGCGCGGACGCTGGCGTTATCGGCGCGGATGACGAGGGCGGCGGAGGTATCCCGATCCTGCACCTGTTCAAGAACCTGGGGCGAGAGCGGGCGGTAGGCGATGTGTTCGCCAACGTGGGGACTCATGTCGTCCACCGACCAGATGCCAGCATCGACGTAATCGCCCTTGAGCAAGCGGGGAAGCTGCATGAAGGTGACGGGCTTGTACTCGACGACCTGATCGGCGAATTCGAGTTTGGTCAGGCCTTCGACATCGAACGAGTCGCGGTCTACGGCGACCCGCAGCAGGCGGCCATGCGCGGGCGGCTGGGGACGGTAGAAGACGGCATGACGCCCGACGTAGCTTTCGGCAGGGAGGGTCAGCACGGCTTCTTCCTGGCGGGTACAGAGGGCATCGGCGGCAAAGTGGGACATGACGGCGATGTGGCAGCGGCCTTCACGGAGGGCTTTCATGCGGGTGCGCGAACCGCGAATGAACATCAGATAGACATCGATGCCGGCGGCACTGAGGTGCTTCTTGAGGCTGGTCGCCAGCCCTTCCAGGCGGGGATGGGCGATGAGCGGGAAGGAGATGACGAGCGGCTGGCCTTCGGCAAGCTGCCAGAGCGCACCGATGGAACGGGACAGGACAAACGATCCGAGATGGCCGCGGCGTTCGAGCGTGACCGCGCCGCTGCCTTCGATCTGGGCGAGGGCGTTGGAGATCGTGCCCAGGCTCGCCTGATGCGCTCTGGCGAAATTCCGCACGGACTGCACCCGGTCGCCTTCCTTGAGTTGAAGGAGGTAACGGGCAAAATGGGCGACAATGGCCTCGCTGCTCAGCATGTGAAAACCCCTGAACGTTCACGCTGGGTGAACAATTAGATACTAACACGGTTGAAAAAAATCTGTCAATCCCCCTGCGCGCGGCGCGGGGTGGTGGTGTATCCCTGGGTTAGGCAAAGGGTTTGGCACGCCAAACCCCTAGGGAACCGAGACTGCACCTCTATCACCATATTTCGGCGGACGCGCCGCGATCATGGGTGCATTCCGCATTCTGGGACGCGGACGCCAAGAATGGCGTCCCTACCCAGACGGAGATCGTAATCCGCCAGCGATGAGTTTTGCACAAACCTGAATACCCCGTCGCGGCGCATTTTACCGGATGAGTCCCGGTGTGTGACTACTTGACTTCTGAAGAAAAGGGAGGCTATAATCGTTCATGTAAATTGAACGTTCTTTGCTATTGAACTTTCATGGAATCCTCCTGATGCCAAGCCATCCTCGTTTGACGGTTGAACATGTCTCCAAAGCCTTCCCCGGCGTCCAGGCGCTCGATGATGTGTCGCTGAGCGTGCTGGGTGGAGAAATCCACGCGCTGGTGGGGGAAAACGGCGCCGGTAAGTCCACGCTGATGCACATCATCGCGGGAGTGTACACGGCGGATGCAGGGCAGATGACGCTGGACGGCGCGGCCTATGCGCCCGTGGACGAGAAGGCCGCCCAAAGTACGGGCGTCGCCATCGTGTTCCAGGAAGGCAGCCTGTTTCCGTCGTTGAGCATTGCCGAGAACATTTTCGCCGGGCGGCAGCCCGTGAACCGCTTCGGCATGGTCAACAATGCCGAGATGGGACAGCAGACTCAACGGCTGCTCGACCAACTGGATGTCAACCTGACGCCGGCGACACTGGTCTCGGAACTCTCGCCGGGGCAGCGGCAGCTTGTCGAGATCGCTAAGGCGCTTTCGCAGCAGGTGCGTCTGCTGATCCTGGACGAGCCGACTTCCTCGCTGACGCTGAGCGAAGCGCGGCATCTGTTCAAGATTCTGCGGCAGCTTGCGACGCAGGGCGTGGGGATCATTTACGTCAGCCATCGACTGGGCGAGGTCTTCGAGATCGCCGACCGGGTGACGGTGCTGCGCGATGGGCGCGTGACCGGGATGCGGACGATCAAAGAGACGACCGCCGACGAGATCATTCATCTGGAGGTGGGGCGCACGCTGTCGTTCACGCCGGACCCGACGCGGACGGCAGCGGATGCGGCGGTGGTGCTGGAGGTGGAAGACCTCTCGGCTCCGCCCGTCAAGCACGCCAGCATTCAGGTGCGGGCGGGCGAGATCGTGTGTCTTGCCGGGCTGGTCGGTGCGGGGCGGACGGAACTGGTCGAAGCGATCTTCGGTATCCGCGAGCGCACAGGCGGCAGGATGCGGGTGAACGGCGCGGCCTATGCGCCGCTGCACTCGCTGGATGCCATGCACGTGGGGGTCGGGATGGTTCCCGAAGACCGTCGGCAGGCGGGCCTATTCATGGAAATGGCGATCCACGCCAATATCGCCTCGGCCAATCTGGAGATGCTCTCCCCCAACGGGATGATCGACGAGCGGGCACTGCAAAAACTGGCGGCCGAGTCGATTGACCGTTTGCGAATCGCCACGCCAGATGCTCAGCGGCAGGTTGTGTATCTGAGCGGCGGCAACCAGCAGAAAGTGCTGCTGGCGCGCTGGCTGGCGCGGAAGCCGACGCTGCTGATCGTGGATGAACCGACGCGCGGCGTGGATGTGGGCGCGAAGGCGGATGTCTACGCGCTGCTGCGGGAACTGGCGAAGCAGGGCGTGGCGCTGCTGGTGGTCTCCTCCGACCTGCCGGAAGTGCTGTCGCTGGCGCACCGCATCATCGTCATGGCGGAGGGGATGACGGTGGGCGAACTCGATCCGCTGCAAACGAATGAAGTTGCCATCCTCCAACTGGCGACGCCACGATCCGTGGCACGAGTAGAAGGCTAACGAACCACACCATGTCCTCCGAAGTCACCACCACCACTAAAGAAAGCGCCGCGCCGCGTGCCGGGATCGGCGAACAACTCAAGCGCATTGCCCAGAACCGGCCTTTGCTGCTGATTGTCCTCAACCTGGTCTTGATGGGACTGCTGACCATCTTCTATCCGCAGTCCTTCCCGCAGCCCGCGAACCTGGCGGCGGTCCTGCTGGACGCGGCGCAAAGCGGGATTCTGACGGTCGGCATGATGATCCTGATGGTCAGCGGCGTGTTCGACCTGTCGGTCGGGTCGGTGCTGGCGCTCTCCGGGATCGTGGCCGGGCTGCTGGTGAAAGATGCAGGGGTTCCGGCGCTGCTGGCGTTCCTGATCGGCATCGGGGTCGGCATGTTGTGCGGGCTGGTCAACGGTCTGATTATCACGCGGCTCCGCATCAACGCGCTGATTACGACGCTGGCGATGATGGGCATCCTGCGCGGGGTGACACAGCTCATCTCGCCGTCGGGGGTCGCCAACCTGCCGGACGAATTCAAGCCATTCGGACAGACGGTGGTGCTGGGTTTGCAGTCGCCGTTCTGGATCATGCTGGCGGTGGTCATCGTGGGTTGGTTCGCCATGACGCGGCTGCGCTTCTTCCGCCAGTTCTACTACATCGGCAGCAATTCCAAAGCCGCTAATCTATCGGGCATCAAGGTGAGCCGGGTGACGCTGATCGGCTTCGTCCTGATGGGATCGCTCTCCGGGCTGGCGGGGACGCTGCTGGCCTCCCGGTTGAGCAACGCAGTGGTGCTGGCCGGGGTAGGCGTGGAACTGCGGGCGATCACGGCGGCAGTCTTAGGCGGCGCGAGTCTGTCGGGCGGCGTGGGGACGATCCCCGGCGCGTTCCTGGCGGTGCTGTTCATGTCGCTGATCCAGAACGCGCTGATTATCACGCGCGTGCCGGTGTTCTGGCAGAGCATCGTGGTCGGACTGGTGCTGCTGGTGGCGATTGGGCTGGATCAGGTGGGGCGGAAGAACCGCTGATCGCAGCCGCGACACAAGAGGTAGTTCACGAGCCGGATGATCTGGCTCGTCTACGAAAATAAACGGATTGATACGAGCGCATGAGGAGATGAGAGGATGAACACTCGCAGGAAATTGTTTTTGGGTGTGGGACTGATGCTCATGATCGCGCTGGTCTCGGTCGGCGGCGTCATCCTGGCACAATCGAGGGGGCTGATCGGCAGCGAAGAACGCGCCAATCAAGAATATGTGTGGATTTCTCAGTTCTCCAGCCTGCCGCTGTTCGTGGAACGGGTGTATCCCGGCCTGGATGCATTTGCCCGCGACTTCGGCGTGACGGTGCGTAAGGCAGGCCCGACGACGGTCGATCTGGCGGCGTACATCGCCACGGTCGAGCAGGAATGCGCTCAGAAGCCGGCCGGCGTGATCGTGGTCGGCGGCTGGGATCAGGCGCTGACGGAACCGGTCAACAAGTGCATCGAGATGCAGGTTCCGGTGATCGTCACCGACGGTGATCTGTTCGAGGCCAACCGCCTGTCGTATGTGGGGACGAACTGGTACAACCTGGGCGTCCGCATGGCGGAGTTCCAACTGGCCGAACATGCGCGTCGCGGTCTGGCGACGGGCAAGATCGCCCTGATGTACCCGGTGCAGAGCGAGAACATGCTGCGCGCGGCGCAGGGCATCAAGGATACGCTGGCGGGCACGAGCATCGAGGTTGTTGGCGAGGAAGACAACCAGTCGCAGGCGGACATCGCGGCACAGCGCACGGCGGCTCTGCTGGCGGCCATCCCTGATCTGACAGGTCTGGTCGGCCTGGACTCCGAAGCGGGGCCGGGCATCGTGGCGGCGCTGAATGAAGCGGGCAAGGCCGGACAACTGGTCGTCAGCACCAACGAAGCCGGACGCGAATATCTCCAGAACGTCAAGGACGGCGTCTTGCAGATGGTGACGATGGAAAAATACGACGTGATGAACTACATGGCGCTGTTCATGCTGTACAGCTTCCACAACAACGCTATCAGCACGGCGGGCATCGATCCGTGGGCGAACAACTGGATGCCGGACACGATTGACTCCGGTCTGCTGCTGGTCACGGCGGAGAACGTCGATCAGATCATGCAGTCCATGCTGGAAGCAGAGCAGGCTTCAGGTTCATAAGCTGGATGGTGAGATGGACGCGCTGATGCAGCTTAAGAAGCGGATATCCGGTTTGCGCCGCCAGACACTAAAGTGTCCGGCTGCCGAAAAGACATGTCCACTAAAGGGACAGGAGACAGGGGGATATCCGACACCATCGATGAAAGACCATCAGCGCGGTTCTAGCGGACCATAAGGACGCAGCACCCTGGGGCGCAGCAGCGTGCTGCGCCCCTACTCATATCGGGTGTTATTTCCGTTTCCCGCCAGCAGCACGATAGATCGTCGAGGTAAGCAGCTATGGGATCATTGGACGGGAAGGTCGCGGTCATCACGGGCGGCGGGACGGGCATCGGCGCAGCGGCCGCGGTAGGCTTCGCGGCGCAGGGGGCGGCGGTGGCGCTGGTCGGGCGGCGGCGCGAACCCCTGGAACAGCAGGCGCAGGCGATCCAGGCTGGGGGTGGGCGGGCCATTGCCATCCCGGCTGATCTGGCTGACGCGGAAGCGCCGGCGCAGATCGTAGCGGCGGTGGTCGAAGCCTTCGGGCGGGTGGATGTGGTGGTGAACAATGCCGCCACGATCACCAATCTGCCGTTCGAGCAGTGTACGCGCGAATTGTTCGATCTGCATATGGCGGTCAATGTGCGCGCGCCTTTCCTGCTGATCCAGGCGGCGCTGCCGTATCTACGGGCGTCGGATTCGGCGTCGGTTATCAATATTTCGTCGTCGTCCGGCTCGATGGCGATCCCGGCACAGTCGATGTACGGGACATCGAAGGCGGCGCTGGAATTCCTGACGCGCTCGCTGGCGGCAGAACTGGCTCCGCTGGGCATCCGGGTCAACTGCATCGCGCCGGGGCCAGTCGATACGCCGATTCACCAGACCTGGGCGGGCGACGATGTGGCCGGGGCGTATGAACGCATGACGAAAGAACTGCCGCTAGGTCGGATGGGCACAGCGGATGAATTGGGCAGTTGGATTGTCTGGCTGGCGCGTCCGGAGTCTTCGTGGGTGACGGGAGTCGTCATCGCAGTGGATGGCGGGCAGACGCTGCCGGGCGCGCTTTCACGAATCTCGAAATGATCCTCACTCCCCAACCCCCTCTCCATTGCATCCCCTTCGGGGAGTCTTCGCACTGGCAGAGGGGGATTCGAATGCAGTGAGGGGGTGGACAATTAGGCTCGATCTAATCAGTTGCTCCATAAGGAAGAATTCGCATGGGACGATTTGATGGAAAAGTCGCGCTGGTGACAGGCGCGACACGCGGGATTGGTCAGGCCTGCGCGGTGCGTCTGGCGCGGGAGGGAGCGTATGTGGGCGTGAATTATCGCGCCAGCGGCGACCCCAGCGAGACGCTGCGGCAGATCGAAGCGGCCGGGGGCCGGGCGTTCACGGTCGAAGCGGATATGCGAAAGCCGGAACAGGTGATCGCCATGGTGCATGAGACGGCCCGGATCGGCGGGCGGATCGATTATCTGGTCAGCAACGCGGCCATCAACCCGCTGCTGAAATGGGACGAGACGACGCTGGACGATTACGACGCCATTCAGGAGATCAACCTGCGGGGAACCTGGGTGGTGTGCCAGGAGACGGCCAAGCAGATGATCAGCGAGGGGCACGGCGGCGCGATTGTGTGCATCTCGTCGATCTCGGCCTGGGTGGGGGCGAAAGAGCAGGTGGTGTACTGCGGTACGAAGGCGGGCATCTGGATGCTGGTCAAGGCGCTTTCGACGGTGCTGGGCGAGCATAACATCCGCATCAACAGCGTGCTGCCGGGCGCGATCCTGACGGATATGAGCGGGCCGCTGCTGATCCCCGGCTCGGAGCCGCGCAAGTATTACGAGTCGCGCATCCCGCTAGGGCGCATCGGCGACCCGGAGGAGATCGCCGGGCCGGTGGCGTTCCTGCTGAGTGATGATGCCAGCTATATCACCAGTTCGGAACTGCTGGTCGATGGCGGATTCATCACCAATGCAGAATAGGGATTGGGGATTGGGGAAGGCAGAAGACGAATTGAACCACAGAGACACAGAGAACACAGGATCATATGGAGGGGGTGGGGGATTTTCAGGGTGGGATGGGTCGATAGGCGTCACTTGGCGCTAGAATAGGTTACGCCTGCTGAATGAAATGGGTCGAGTAAACACAATGATCTCTCTTTCGCAGCTTACAAGTACGCTGGATGCGAACGCGCAGCGGTATACGCGGGTGACGCTTGCGGGCGACATGAGCCTGATCGTCGCTGAGCGCGGGGCGCGGATCTTCGGGCCGTTCCTGGCGGACGGCACGCCGCTGTGTTGGATCAATCCGGCGCTGGGCAGCGCGGACACGTTCCGCGCGTTCATCGCCAACGGCGAATGGAATCAGGGCGGGGAGCGGGTGTGGATCGCGCCGGAAATCCAGTTCAACATCCCCGACCGGGCGCGGTTCTGGGAGACGCACCGGATCGTGCCCCAGATGGACCCCGGAGCCTTCCGGCTGATGGCGAGCGAGTCGGGCGTCCGGCTGGAGGCCGAGATGCAGTTGGAGGCGTTCAATCTGGCGCGGGGCATGGTGGATGTGAAGGCGCGGCATGACATCACCACGGTGGTTCCGAATCCGCTGCGGCAGACGCGGCAGGGCGCGGCGTTGATGGAGGGCGTGGCTTATGCGGGGTACAGCCGCAGCGTGAGCTTGAGCCTCCCGCAGCCGGGATCGATCCTGTGCGAGGCGTGGTGTCTGATCCAGTTGAACCCCGGCGGGACGCTCACTATTCCGGTGACGAGCGAGTCGGCTGAAGCGACTACTTACTTCGGTGATCCCGCGCCGGATTCCCAGGCGGTGGTGGACGGGGCGCTGCGAATCCACCTGACGGGTCAGCGGCAGTACAAGCTGGGTTACAAGGCGGCCTATATTACCGGGCGGATGGGGTATCTGAACCATCTGCCGGATGGACGCGGTTTCTTCCTGATCCGCAATTTCTTCAACAACCCCTCATCCGTATATGCGGAAGAACCAGACAACCAGCCGGGAGCCAACGGGCATTCGGTTCACGTGTACAACGATGGGGGACAGTACGGCAGCAACGGCGAGATGGAATGCAACGGGCGCACGATTGGCGGCGAAACCGGTCGCAGCCACACCCAGGATGATTTCATCATGTGGGTGTACGTGGGCGCGGTCGATGCGCTCAAGCAGATCGGGCGCGTCCTGCTGGGCGTCTCGCTATAATCTGGCGCGTGGGAAAGGATGACCAGCATGTTTCCTCGCAACGTGATGCTCTATGGCAAGACCGATGACCTGCCCCAGACGACGACCGTCCAGGCCGGGCCGCTGACGGCGCTGTTCGAGAACGGCGATCTGCGCTACATCCGGCTGGGCGACCACGAAATCATCCGCCGCATCTATTCGGCGGTGCGCGATCACAACTGGTCTACCGTGCTGCCGGTGCTTTCCAACCTCCGCATCGAGCAGGGGGCACAGACCTTCCGCATCCACTACGATGTGGTCAACCGCCAGGACGATATTCACTTCGCCTGGCAGGGCGAAATTACTGGATCGGCGGATGGAACGATCCGCTTTGCGATGCGTGGGGAGGCGAAATCGACCTTCCGGCGGAACCGGGTGGGCTTCTGCATTCTGCATCCGACGGAATGCGCGGGGGCGAAAGCGCGCATCGAGCATGTGAACGGGCAGGTCGAAGCGGCGGTGTTCCCGCAGATGATCGCGCCGCAGAACATCGTCGATGGCATCATCAAGCCGTTGGCTCCCTTCGATGAACTGCGTGCGCTCAGCCATGAGGTGCTGCCCGGTGTGTGGGCTGAACTCCGCATGGAGGGGGACATCTGGGAACTGGAAGACCAGCGCAACTGGCTGGATGCGTCTTATAAGACCTACTGCACGCCGCTGCGCCTGCCCTTCCCGGTGGAAGTGTCGCAAGGGACGCGCATCGAGCAAACGCTGACGCTGACGATTCGCGGAGCCGAGGCGGCTTCATCGGCGGCGGGCGAGGACCGCAGCGTGCGGCTGACGGCGGCGGACTCGGCGGGGAAGCTGCCGAAGATCGGGCTGGACAGCGCCAGTCATGGCGAGGCGCTGACTTCCGAAGAGATCAGCCGCCTGAAGGGGCTGCATCTGGCGCACCTGCGGGCGAACATCGATATGAGCCGTGCGGACTGGGAGGCGCGGCTGCGTCAGGCACACGCTGAGGCGCAGGGGATCGGCGTGCCGCTGGAAATCGCGCTCACGCTGTCGGCTCAGGCGGAGGCGGATGCCCAGGCGTTCGCGCAGCGGATCGGGGCGATGGGGTTGAATCTGACGCGGATCATCGTGCTGCGCCAGGGGGAACTGGCGACCTCGCCAGCATCAGTACGGATCATGCGACAGGCGGTTCCGAATGTGCCACTCATCAGCGGGACGGACGCGAACTTCTGCGAACTGAACCGGGAACGTCCGACGATGCCCGAACTGGCGGCGGCGGTGGATGGGCTGACCTACTCGATCACGCCGCAGGTTCATGCCTTCGATAATTCCTCGCTGGTGGAAACGCTGGCGACCGTGGCCGCGACCGCTGATACGGCCCGCGCCATCGGCAGCAACAGGCCAGTCAGCATCGGCCCGATCACTTTCAAGATGCGCTTCAATCCGTATGCCACAGCCGCACCCAAGCCGACACCGCCCGGTGAACTTCCGACGCAGGCGGATGTGCGGCAGATGTCGCTGTTCGGGGCGGCCTGGACGCTGGGCTGCATCGCGGCGCTGACGGCCAACCGGATCAACACAGCCACCTTCTATGAGACGACGGGCTGGCGCGGGGTGATGGATACGGCGGCGGGATCGCCCGTAGTAGAGCCGCGTTTCTACAGCGCACCGGGGATGGTTTTCCCGATGTACCATGTGCTGGCGGATGTGGGCGAGTTCGCGGGCGGCGCGGCGAACCGGATGGCCTCCAGCGATCCGCTGCGGGCGGTCGGGCTGTGGCTGACCCAGGCGGGCCGGACACGGCTGCTGGTCGCCAACCTGACGGCTCAGGAGCAGACGGTCAGCCTGCCGGAGATGGGCAGCGCGGGACGCATTCGCATCCTCGACGAGACGGCCTTCGAGG
>JAEUQZ010000670.1 GCA_016788965.1 Anaerolineae bacterium
GATCGGAGTCTCGATCTTTTTGCAGAACTACGTTCAGCTCGGCCAGGGCGCCCGCGATGTGTCGATGCAGCCGGTCTTGACGGGTGGCTGGCGCTTCGGGCCGGCCGATGGATTTCAGGTCTATCTGTCTTACATGCAAGTGTTGATCGCGGCGATCACGGTGGCGTTCATGACTGGCCTGACTTTGTTCATCGCCCGCTCCCGGATGGGCCGCGCCTGCCGCGCCTGTTCCGAGGATCGGGCCATGGCCAATCTGCTCGGCATCGACACCGACCGGGTGATCGCCCTCACCTTCATCCTCGGCGCGGCCTTGGCGGCGGTGGCCGGCGTGCTGGTCAGCATGTACTACGGCTTGGTCAACCCTTTCATCGGTTTCATCGCCGGGCTCAAGGCGTTCACGGCGGCGGTGCTGGGCGGGATCGGCAGCATTCCCGGCGCGATGCTGGGCGGCGTGGTGCTGGGTCTGGCGGAAAGTTTCGCCTCGGCCTATCTGCAAACCGAGTACAAGGACGTGGTGGCGTTCGCGCTGCTGATCCTGGTGTTGCTGGTGCGGCCCACCGGCCTGCTGGGCCGCCCGGACGTGGAGAAGGTCTAGACCATGCGCCGCACCCTGTCCGACGCTTTCCTGGCGGCGGCGTTGACCGCCGTGTTGCTCGTCCCGATCCTCGGTCTGCGCATTCATGTGGACGGGGTCAACGTCTCGCTGAACCGCACGCCCCTGCCGGTGGTCGTGGCGGTGGTGGCGGTCTTTCTGCTGCGGCTGTTCCGCGAGCCGTTGCAACAGATCTGGACCCGGTTGCGCGTCCCCGCCGCTTGGCGGGAAAATGCCCTGACCGCCGCTTGGCGGCACGCCAAGCAACGGCCGCGCTATCGGCTGACGCTGTGGCTGCTGTTGCTGGCCGCCGCCATCGTCTGGCCGTTCACCGCCTCGCGCGGCGCGGTGGAC
>JAEUQZ010000671.1 GCA_016788965.1 Anaerolineae bacterium
TCGACATCCTCTTTGACGATGCGGCCGCCGGGGCCGCTGCCTGCCACCTGCCGCAGATCGATGCCGCGTTCTTCGGCAATCTTGCGGGCAATGGGCGAGACTTTGACGCGCCCGTCATCCGTCAGGCTGGCTGCTGGAGCCGGCGCGCCATTAGAGCGGGCGGCTGCGCCCGCCGGGGCGCTCGGCTCTGCCGCCTTGACCACGGGCTGCGGCGTCGCGGCGCTGGCGGGCTGGGCGACGCCTTCCCCGATCATCGCGATGTCCGTCCCGGCTTTGATGCTGTCGCCCAACTGAGCATTCAACGCGCTGATGACGCCTGACTCCGGCGCTTCGATCTCGACCGTGGCTTTATCGGCCTCGACCTCGGCGATGATGTCGCCCTTGTTGACGGCATCGCCGACCTTCTTCAGCCAGTTCAGCAGCGTTCCATCCATCGTCAGGGTTACAGGGGTCGCCATCACAGCACCTCCTTCACAGCATCGATCACCTTGCGGGTGTTGGGCAGCGCCATCAGTTCAATGTCCCGCGCGTAGGGCAGCGGCACATCCATCGCGCTGACCCGCTTGACAGGCGCATCCATGTAATCGAACATGTGCTCCTGAATCTGCGCGGCGATCTCGCTGCCGAAGCTGTAATGCGGCAGACATTCCTCGACCACCACGCAGCGGTTGGTCTTCCTGAAGCTCTCGAACACCGTCTCCATATCCAGCGGACGCAGCCAGCGCATATCCACCACCTCGCACTGGACGCCCTCTTTCGCCAGTTCATCGGCGGCGTGCAGCGACCAGTCCAGCCCACTGCCGAACGTCACGATGGTGACATCCTCGCCCGGCCGCTTGACATCCGCCTTGCCGATGGGAACCAGAAAGTCCTCATCGTCGGGAACCATGCCCGGCTTGGAATACAGCGAGATGAATTCGGTCAGCAGCACCGGGTTGTCATCGCG
>JAEUQZ010000672.1 GCA_016788965.1 Anaerolineae bacterium
CGGCGCGAGGGCGAGCGCCTGCTCGATTTCGAGCGCCGCGCCGCAGCCGGCGTGGAGGCGAGCCTCTTCGTCACCGAGGCCGAGGCCGAGGTCTTCCGGCGCGCGGCGCCCGAAGTCGGCGACCGCGTCGGCGTCATGCAGAACGGGGTCGACGCCGAGTACTTCGCGCCTGCCAACGCGGGGGCTTCGCCCTATCCGGCGGGCGCTCCGGTGATCGCCTTCAGCGGTGCGATGGACTACTGGCGCCGGCCGTGCAGGCGCTCGCCGGCGAGGATGTCGTGGTCACCGGTACCGTGCCCGACGTGCGCCCCTACATCGCCCACGCCGACCTCGTGGTGGCGCCCCTGCGCATTGCGCGCGGCATCCAGAACAAGGTGCTGGAAGCGATGGCGATGGCGCGCCCGGTGGTGCTCTCGGCCGCGCCTGCCGTGGGTCTGGCGGCGCGCGACGGGGTGGAGTGCAGCATCGCCGACGATGGCGACGAGCTGTGCCGGCGCGTGGTCGAGCTGCTTGGGGATCCGTCGCGCCGCGCCGCGATCGGCGCGGCGGCGCGGGACTGCGTGCTGCGCGCCTACAGCTGGTCGGCGCACCTGCGCACCCTGGACTGGCTGCTCGATGCGCAGGGCACGGATGCAGGCCTCGCGCAGGCGGTGCAGGCCCGCGAGGGCGCCGCGCCGAACGCGGCGGCGCTCGTGCGGACACCATGAAGGACGTCGCCCGGCCGCTGGTGCTGCACCTCGTGTACCGCTTCGACGTCGGCGGCCTGGAGAACGGGGTGGTGAACCTGATCAACCACCTCCCTGCCGAGCGCTTCCGTCATGCGGTGGTGGCGCTCACCGAATGCACCGAAGGCTTCTCGCGCCGCATCGAGCGCGCGGACGTGCGCTTCGTGTCGCTGCACAAGCCGCCCGGCCACGGCCTCAAGCTCTA
>JAEUQZ010000673.1 GCA_016788965.1 Anaerolineae bacterium
GAACAAGCGGAACACTCCTTCTTCAAAAGCGATTTCACACCAACAAGCAGGAGCTGGCGTTGCTTCTGCGCGAGCTTGAGCGGCTGCGTCCGCTGATGCCGATCAGCAACGACCAGTTCCACAACTTGGTGATTGCCATGACCGAAGCGGTGAACAACGCCCTTGTTCACGGCAACCAGTTGGATACGGGCAAGGAGGTCTTCTACCAACTTTCCGCAACCGCCGATGCAGTGCTGTGCGTGGTGGAAGACGAAGGGGAGGGCTTCGTGCTGGAAGACCTTGCCAACCCCATCAGCCCCGAAAATTTGATGATGGAAAGTGGGCGCGGGATGTTCATCATCGGCGCGCTGATGCGGGGCTTGAAGGCAACAAAAACCGAGAAAGGGATGCGGGTGGAGTTCGTGTGCGGTGGCGGGGAATGAATGGAACCACAGAGGCACAGAGAACACAGAGGGAAGAAAGAGAGGGTGGGGGAGAATCTTACTCACTCTTGGTTTTTTCTCTGTGCCCTCTGTGTCTCTGTGGTGCATCTCCCAGTTGTAGCCAACAATCCTTGATCTCCCCACCACAAGCATTCGCATGAACCACCTTCCATCACCATCCACCCCTCCTTCGCGGCTCCTTCTTCTGGTTGGCGGGATCATCGTTCTTCTGCTTGCTCCGCTTCCATTTCTTGGGGATTTGCGCGCGGCGTTTTCGGCATACCTGCTCCTGACCGTTGCGGCCACCCTTCTGCTTGGGGTTGGTTGCTGGTTCGGTTTCAGGAATGGAGGAGGCCAGCTTCGGGCGCGCCACATTTTGCTGGTTGCTGGGTTGCTTCGCCTTGCCATGTTGCCGATGATGCCTTCGCTGTCGGATGATCCCTACCGGTATTTGTGGGATGGCCGGCTGCTGCTCCATGGCCAAAACCCCTACCACCTCA
>JAEUQZ010000674.1 GCA_016788965.1 Anaerolineae bacterium
CGCTTTTGCGTTTGCTCGATCAAGCGGTTATCGGCCATGTGGCCGTGGGGGCAAAGGATGCCGGGGATGGGGCCCTTCGCGTCGGTCGGCAGGTAGAGATTGCCGGTGACCCAGAAACCGGGGAGGCTTTCGAAGGCGACGTTCTCGACGGTGTAGCCATCGTGCTGACGCTTTGAGTGGCGGATTGGCTTGAGGTCGCACGCCGTGGGCAGACGTTCGAGATTCATGCCGCGGAGCATGCCGGCGCGAATCTTCTTGGCGCGGGCCTGCCACTGGTCGCCGGTATCGTACTGCTTGGCGAACTCGGCGAGCTTGGCGGCGGCTTCGGCTTCGGTGTAGCAGTCGCCGCGGAAGAGGGTTTGGATTTCAGCCCGAGCGGCGAGAGGCAAGAGCAACAAGGCGAGGCAGAGAAGGATTCGCATAATGGTTGCTTTCAAGAAAAGTTCATTTGAACCGCCAAGGACGCCAAGAGCGCCAAGGGAATGCGGAGGAATTGAACCACGCCGGCACAACGGACACGACGTGAGGAATCACTGAGAAGATGGAACTGCCGATGGACGCAGATGAACGCCAATAAGAATTGTCTGCGTTCATCCGCGTTTATCGGCGGTTTCATTTCTCAATCGCTGGCTTCTTCGTCGTGTCCGTTGTGTCGTCGTGGTTCTTTTCTTGGAACCGAGCGGCTGATGGGATCAGGCGCCGACCGTGACGCGGGGCGCTGTTCGTTCGGCGTCGCTGGCCACCTCGAAATAGCTGCCGCGCTCCACGCTAAACATACCGGCGATCAGGTTGCTGGGAAACGTATCGCAGAGCTGATTCAGCTCGCGGACGTTGGCGTTGAAGAATCGCCGGGCCGCGGCGAGGCGGTCTTCGGTAAGGGCGAGCTCCTGCTGCAGAGCCAGAAAGTGTGCGTCCGCC
>JAEUQZ010000675.1 GCA_016788965.1 Anaerolineae bacterium
TACCTGCTGGGCGACCGTATGCAAAATGCCGCCACCGATACGCTCGAATACCTCGTGGAGGCGTACTACGCCGCTACTGCCGACAAACCTCCCCTGCTCCGCAAGGTGAACGTGCTGCTCGAAAAACTGCGCGTACTCAACCGCATCTGCTTCGAACTGGGATACTACGACTCCGGCAAGTACCGCCAGATCGCGCACGACGTAGATCAGATCGGTAATATGGCCGGTGGCTGGTTGCGCAGCCTGCGGTAAAAGGCTGAAAGCGAAAAGGCAGAACGTTCGCCCGACAACGGGTTACCAGCCCTGCCTTTCCAGTTGTTAGTTCGGCCCGATCCGGAAGACCTGACACGGGATGATACGCTGGACTATCAACCGCACACTCCTGCAGGGCCTCGATTGGCTACTGCGGGACTCCGGCAATTGAAAGTGCTGGGCTACCCGAAAACCGTTGTTGTTGTTCCTGTTGTTCGGGTTGTTCCTGTTACGCTCCGACACCCGGCAGTTCCTGTCATTGTTGTTCCACGACCCGCCGCGAAGCACACAGATCACCTGCGCGTACCTTCCGGGGACAAAAGTAGGCAGGTTTTCAAAAAAAATTTCGGCTTTACCTCCGAGCGTTAATTGCTTATAGTGCCCAACCCCGAAGGGGTTATATGTTTATAGAAGAGGAATTATTCGGGCATCAACCCTGAAGGGGTTGTATGTCACAACGTTAGTTGGACATAAAACCCCTTCGGGGTTCTCGAATGTGCCACATTTCCATGCTATAAACATATAGCCCTTTCAGGGCTTGGCTTGAGAATTATAACTAATCAAAACGCGCCGGCTTCGCCGAAAAGAAAAAAAGCGCTGCACGCAAAAAAAGAAAAGGGAAAAAGCGTAAAAGAAAAAAGGTTAATAATCCTGGGCTACCCGA
>JAEUQZ010000676.1 GCA_016788965.1 Anaerolineae bacterium
TTCCTCCTGGGGTTGTAATGGCTTCGAATGGCGGTGTGAGCGGGACGCCGAACACGGCGGGGACTTACAGTGGTGTGGTGACGGCCAGCAATGGAATCAACCCCAACGCGACTCAGGCTTTCACCATCGTCATCTACCCGGCCAATAACACCGGTGGCGCTTCGGTCACGACCTTGTTCAATCATGACAACCGTCAGTTCCACGGCAATATGTTCGATGTGACCGTCACCAACCCGCTCCAGATCACCGGTTTCGACATGAGCGTCGGCTGGGGTCGGACGACCGTCAGCGTCTACTATCGCAGCGGGAGCTATGTCGGGAACGAAACCAACCCGGCCGCCTGGACGCTGCTTGGCTCTGTCCGTGTGACCGGTCAGGGTCCGAACAACCGCACCCCGATAGCCATCACGACGCCAGTTTTGTCGCCTGGGACTTATGGGTTCTACGCCGCAGTGACACCGATCTTCGATATCATGTCGGCTGTGGACTTGCACTACACGGCGGGTACGCTGACCGTGGGTACGTCTGATCTCTCCATCACTGCTGGTAATGGTGTGGGCGGGAGCTTCGGTGATCCGGCGGCCTGCGTGTATCGCGGCTACCCGAACAACCCCTGCATCTTCAACGACCGTATCTGGAATGGTACGATCTACTACACGCCCGTTGGTGGAGCGCCTGCATCGACCAGCCTTCAGTCCTTCAGCGTTGCCGCGACCGAAGCGCCGGTCATGACCAGTGCCGCGCCGGCTGCCGGAACCGTGGGCATGGGCTACAACCACAGCTACACGGCCAACGGCACGGCTCCGATCAGCTACGCGGTCACGGCGGGTAGTCTGCCGCCGGGTCTGACGCTGACGGCGGAGGGTCTCCTGAGCGGAACGCCAACCGCTGCCGGGATGTACACAGGTGAGGTGA
>JAEUQZ010000677.1 GCA_016788965.1 Anaerolineae bacterium
CCTCTCATCTTTCGTAAGTGTAGTTGGGTCAAAGTTGACCATCACACAACGTATATCGCGTTCAGTCACGCGCAGTGCCAGTTCATCGGGTGAAGTTCCGAATTTAAGCCGCCGTCCTACCCACGAATCTTCAGCAAAGTTGCCACCGCGTCCGCATCCAAAAAGGCTTGATAGACTGCCGAGCGAGGTGCTTCATGAACCTTCTCCTTTTCTATCCCAATCCACCGCTTGGTGTGGCGCTACCGAAGGATGTCAAGGAGCGTCAAGTTTGAAGGTACATACAGCGCACAACTGATTTATGCCCTGTCAATCGGATGTGAACTGCCGAGAGGGTAACAGACCACAAATAAAAATCGGCGGAGATGTCTCCGCCGATTTTTATCCAGAATGTTCGAACTGGATTCAAGTAAACTGGGGGACCTGGATTCGAACCAGGATTAATGGATCCAAAGTCCACGGTTCTGCCGTTGAACTATCCCCCAACGTTAAACAGCTATGATAGCAGAACCTCGTCGCAAGATAAAGAGTCAGTCGGCGGAGGTTTGCAATTCTTTTTCGGCATTATCCACCCCGATTTGGATCGGGGAAGGCGTTACCGAAAGAACCGGGTATGCGTGTCGGTTCCGGGGGCGGTGGAACATTATAGTCGATGGGTAGGGCTTCCAGCACAGCCTGCGTTTCGAGTGTGATGATCGCCAGCCATCCGATAATCCCATTGAAATCCACCTTGAGCCACGGGCTGTAGGGGCTGCGTGCCAGCAGAGTCACACGCGCACCGTCCGGTACGGTCATCACAAGCGGGAAGGTGACATCCGGCGCTTGCCGCATATTGACGCCAGCGGGGGCAACGACTTTGCCTGTGCGACCCAATTCCCCATAACGCTGCGGGGGGAGGGGCGTGGCATCATAAACC
>JAEUQZ010000678.1 GCA_016788965.1 Anaerolineae bacterium
TACTTCTTCGGCGGCTTGGTGACCAACGCCAAAGTGGACTATACCGTTGTTTCAAATCCCTACTACTTCCAATTTGAAGGCAACGGTTACTATGACTTTGAGGACATCAATTACGACGAAGGACCGAGCGCCTTTTACGGGGGCGGGGGCGAGTCGATTGCCAGCGGTTCCGGTGTAACTGATGGGCAGGGTAAACTGGTCATCGAGATTCCTGCGGCGCTCGAAGACAGCACCCAGAGTCAGGAATTCACGATTGAAGCCACCGTCACCGACGAGAGCCAGCAGGTGGTCGCCGGACGTGTGCAGGTGGTTGTGCATAAGGGCGAAGTCTATATTGGCGCACGCCCCGAAGTCTACGTGAGCACAGCCGGCACCGAAACGACCGTGAACCTGATTGCGGTGGATTGGCAAAGCGCCGGTGTTGCTGACCAAGCGATTGCCGTCGAGGTTGTGGAACGCCGTTGGTCGAATGTGCAGGAGCAGGATGAACTGGGGCGTACCACATGGACGTGGCAGGTTGAAGAAATTCCAGTCACCACCGGCAGTGTGACCACCGACAGCAGCGGTAAGGCCGTGTTCACTTTCACGCCGGAGCATGGTGGTATCTATAAAGTCAAAATCAACAGCCGTGATGCCCGTGGAAACGAAATCATTGCGGCGACCAGCCTGTGGGTAGCCGGTGATGAGTTTGTATCGTGGCGGCAGCAGAACAGCAACCGCATCGATCTGGTGACGGACAAGCAGGATTACCTGATCGGCGATACGGCGGAGATTCTGATCGCATCGCCGTTCCAGGGGACGGCCGAGGCGCTGGTGACGGTCGAGCGCGGCGGCGTTCTGAAGGCCGAGCGCATTACCCTGAGCAGCAACTCGGTGATCTACCGCGTGCCTATCGAAGAGGGCTACGCGCCGA
>JAEUQZ010000679.1 GCA_016788965.1 Anaerolineae bacterium
AATAGCCATTTGTTGGAAAAAGGTGATTTATGAAATTGGATGCACTGCGTAAGCGGGTATGGGCGATGAACTTAGAACTTCCCCGCAACAATCTAGTCGCATGGACGAGCGGCAACGTAAGCGCTCGCGATCCGGAAACTAATCTGGTCGTCATCAAGCCCAGCGGCGTGACGTTTGATGACCTCTCGCCAGAAAACATGGTCGTAGTAGACATTGACGGTCAGGTCGTGGAAGGCAATCTCAAACCTTCCTCTGATACCGCTTCACACTGTGTCATCTACCGGGCGCGTCCTGATGTGAACGGTGTTGTTCACACCCATTCTCGTTATGCGACTGCGTTTGCTGTTCTAGGGCGCGAAATTCCCTGCTATACCACGGCGATGGGCGATGAATTCGGCGGGCCGATTCCCTGCGGCGGGTTTGCCCTCATTGGGGGCGAGGAAATCGGCCAGCTCGTTGTGGAAACGCTGAAAGGCTATCATAGCCCGTCCTGCATCCTCCAGAATCACGGCGTATTTGCCGTGGGTGCGACGGTTGAAAAAGCGGTGCAGGCTGCCGTCATGACCGAGGATAACGCGGCCATCGTGTTTATTGCTCAACAGATGGGTACGCCTATCCCCATCACTCCGGAAAATATTGCCAAGCTGCATCACCGTTACACGCATGTTTACGGTCAGTAAAACACGTATTGAAAACGGCAGTTCGGAGTGTGTCTAAGTCGTTCCGGCTGCGCTAAATTATCCACATTGGAGATTCTTTTATGGCCTTGAAGATTGCTATGATAGGTGCGGGGTCGATTGGTTTCACGCGGCGTTTGATGCACGATATTCTGGCGATTCCAGAACTGGCGGATACTACATTTGCCTTGATGGACATTTCGCCGCGCAACCTTGACATGGTGACGCAGCTTTG
>JAEUQZ010000067.1 GCA_016788965.1 Anaerolineae bacterium
CTGTCCACCATTTTGGCTTTGTCACCGCTATGGTTTACCAGAAGGCGCTGGTTTTTGCACAATCAGCCAAACTTCAGGGCCAGTCAACGACTGGCAGGGCTGCTGGAGAGGGAAATGGCCCCCATTCGACAGGCGTTGAGCCAATCGGAATGTCTGCATAGCGACGAGAGTGGGGTACGGGCAGAAGGCAGCTTGCGCTGGTTGCATGTGGTCAGCACGGCCAAATGGACGCTCTACAGCTTGCATGACAAGCGTGGTTTTGAGGGAATGTCTGCTTCTGGGATACTGCCTGGTTTTGAGGGTTGGGTGGTGCATGATGGCCTGGAGTGGTATCAGCAGTTCAGCGACTGTCGGCACGCCTTGTGCAATGCCCACCACTTACGAGAACTGCGCTTCATCGTCGAGCAATACCAGCAAACCTGGGCTGAAGACCTGTTCACCTTGCTGCTGGACATGAAGCAGCAAGTCGAGCAGGGGCCGGTTTCCCCGGAGGCTCAACAACAAGCTGAAGCCGAATATACCCGCCTGCTCCAATTGGGTTGGGACAGCAACCCGGAGGTCTTGCCGTCTGGCAAGCGCGGTCGCCCGAAGCGCTCGCCACCCCAGAACTTGCTGCGCCGATTATCTGACTACCGCCACCAGGTGCTGGCTTTCTGGCAGCATCCCGGCGTCCCCTTCGACAACAACCAGGCGGAACGCGATCTGCGGATGATCAAGGTTCGTCAAAAGATTTCGGGTACTTTCCGTAGTCTCCAGGCCGCTCACCTCTTCTGCCATCTCCGTTCTTGGCTTTCTACCCTACACAAGCAAGGTATCGGTATCTTCGATGCTCTTTGCTCCGCTTTCGCCAATCGTCCTGTCCTCCTGCCTACCCCCTGAGTAGTTACCACAAAACCGGGAATTCTTCCCGTGAGGATCACTTTGCAGCCTGCGGTTGTGTCACCAAATGGCGGACAGAATGGCACTTCCGCCGGAGGTCGCCACTACCGCCTCAACCACCGATTCTCAAGATTCTCACATTCTCATTCTTATTTTTCTTATCATTTCTCATCTATCACCGCATTTTTCTATCAACTATAAACTATCAACTATAAACTATCAACTAATAACTATTACTCCCCAATCCCTCAATGATCCCCTTCAGCACCGCAATCGCCCGGTCGTACTCCTCCAGCGGCAGATGCTCGTGCGGCGTGTGATCCAGATTGCTGTCCCCTGGCCCGTAAGCCACCATCGGGCAGCTCCACTTCGACCCCACCGTGTTCATATCGCTCGTCCCCGTCTTCAGCACGAACCCCGGCTGCATCCCCTCCGCCCGGATCGCGGCCATCATCCCCCGCACCAGCGGGTTGTTCCGGTCGGATTGGTACGCCCGCTCATGCCCGTACCCCCGCAGTTCTGCCCCCGGCCGCGCGAAACCCCGCAGCACCTTCAGCACATCCTCCGGTGTGATCCGCGGCGGCAACCGAAACGCCACGGTCATGTTCAGTGTCTCGTTGAAGTAATCCGAACTGGTATTGATTCCGCGTAAGCTCGCCATCACCTGGTCGAAGATGCGCTCCACCCCCGCGTTCTCGATCTCCGTCCAGTTCAGGATGTTGTGCCAGAATTCTGCTCCCAGCGCCCCAACCGTCGGCTCCGGCCTGGCCGTGTGGGCTACCGCTCGCCGCAGGGTGTATTCCACCAGGATGCGGCCTTTATACCCCAGCGTGATCCGGTTGGAACTGCTCGGCTCCCCGATGATGCAGAAGGTCGGCGTGTAGTGGTCGCTCACATAATTGGAGCCTTTCCCGGTGGCGATCTCCTCTTCCACACACCCGGCCACGATCACCCGCCACCCCTCCGGAATGCGTGCCTGAGCGGCCGCTTCGGCGAAGCTGCACAGCGCCCCCTTCGCGTCCACGCTCCCTCGTCCGTAGAGCGCCCAGCCTGCGCTCAACCCGGCCAGCGGCTCGGTCGTCACCCGCCCGGCTTCGCCCAGCGCCTCGACCCGCACCGGAACTTCCCCCGGAAACGTATCGATGTGCCCCAGCAGCATCAGCGTGTTCGGGGCGTTCGTCGCCCCCCGGATGCCGAAAGCATTCCCGGCCTCGTCCACACGGGCATCGAACCCGCGCTCGCGCATCCACTGCACCAGATGATTCACCGCGGCCGATTCCAGCGTCGAAGGGCTGTAGCGTTTGACCAGTTCCAGCAGCAGATCCGAATGCGGCATGTTGTCCTCGGTAGGGTAGGGTATCGCGTAACGGCGCGTCCGGGATCGCCGTGTTCGGTGCGGACACATTCGGATTTGGGGTAAATTCGGACGCCAAGAATGGCGTCCCTACCCGGACAGAGATCGTAGGGACGGGCTTCTGCCCGTCCGCTGCTCTCAAAATCGCGCCCCGATTTCCGAATGTGTCCTCCGCCATCCTACCCGTCGACAGGGGCGGGAAAGTCGGCTAGACTCACGGCGAACTGACGCGATTGTAGCATTCAGACAGCAGACCTCAAACTGATGTTCACCAACCGCAGTGACCTCCTCCGCGCGAACCCAGCCCAACTGAACTACGGCATTGCCGTGACCGACGTGGATGGCGATGGGCTGTTCGAGTGGTTCGTGGCTGGCTTCGGCTTCGCCAACACCGTCTTCAAGTGGAACGGCAGCGGCTACGATGTCGTCACGCCCCAGCCGTTGGCCGACCCTGGTCGCCAGACCATCGGCGTGGCCGCCTGCGACCTCGACGGCGACGGCCAGGAGGAAATCTATCTGCTCAACACCGATACCTTCGCCGGCCGCAAGTTCTTTGCCGACCGCCTCTTCGACCACGCCGACGGGGATTGGGTCGATCTGTTCTCACTGCCCGTGCATCGCGCCGTGCTGAACCTCACCGCCGGGCGTTCGGTCATCGGCGTGGATCGGGACGGCGATGGGGTGTACGGCTTCTTCGTCGCCAACTACGGCGGCCCCATCCGCCTCTACGAACTCGACGAAGACGGCCGCCTGCGTGATGTCGCCCCGCAGATCGGGCTGGATTTGATGACCGGTGGGCGCAGCGCTGTGGCCCTCCCGCTGCTGACCCCGCGCATGGATATTTTCGCAGGCAACGAAGGCGGCCCAAACTTCCTGTTCCTGAACACGGGCGAAGGCCACTACGAGGAGATCGGCAGCCCCTCCGGCGTCAGCGATCCCGAGCAGCACGCTCGCGGGATCGCCGTCCTGGATGCCAACGACGACGGCCTGTTCGATTTAGTCTGTGGCAACTGGGAAGGCCCGCACCGTCTCTTCGTCCAGACCTTCAACGGCTCCTTCGTCGATGATGCCCCGCCGGAGATGTCGGCTCCCTCGCGGGTGCGGACGGTCATCGCCGCCGACTTCGATAATGACGGTTATGAAGAGGTTTTCTTCAACAACATCGGCGAGCCGAACCGTCTCTTTGGCCGCCTGGATGGAGTCTGGCGTCCCATCCCCATCGGTGACGCCCTCGAACCCGGCTGGCTCGGCACAGGAGCCGCCATCGGCGACCTCGATGGCGACGGCCGCCTCGAACTGCTGGTCGCCCACGGCGAATCCGGGATGCAGCCGCTCACCCTCTATCACGGCCCGGACAACGGCCATCACTGGCTGCGCGTCCTGCCCTATACGCCCTTCGGCGCTCCCGCCCGTGGCGCGCTGGTTACGCTGGAAGCCGGCGGCCGTACCCAGCGCCGTGTGATCGACACCGGCAGCGGCTACCTCTGCCAGATGGAGCCGGTCGCGCATTTTGGATTGGGGCAGTTGGAAACGGTCGAGCGCGTTACAGTGCGCTGGTTGGATGGAGCGGTGCAGACCCTCGATGATCCCCAGATCGATCAGCTTCACCGGGTGCGCCATCCCTACGAGATGATTCTGTGAACCGCGTGATGGCCTTGAGCAGTTCGTGGCGCAGGATCGGCTTTGCCAGATAACCATCACACCCTGCGGCGATACACGCTTCACGATCTCCCGGCAGCGTGTTGGAGGTCAGCGCCACGATGGGCGTCCGCGCGAATTCCGGCAGCGCCTTGAGCCGGGCTGCCGCTTCCAACCCGTTCATCCCCTCCATGTTGACATCCATGAAGATCAGGTCAGGCTGCTCGCGCACCGCCACCTCGACGGCCATCGCCCCGTCAGTGGCTTCCACCAGCCGGCAGTCCTGACCTCGCAGCGCGATCTGCATCAGCTTGCGGTTGCTGATGACATCATCGGCGTACAGGATGGTCAGTGGCGCTGAAGTGGACATCGGGGCAGCCTTTATCGCTCTAACCGGAGCGGATAGCGGGCAAAGAAACGGGTTCCCTCGTCCTCGCTGCTTTCAAACCAGACCTTGCCTTGAAGGTAATTCTCGCTCAGCAGTTTGATACTGTAGGTTCCCAGCCCGCGCCCAACCCCTTTGGTCGAGTACGACCGCTGGAACACCTGAAGCTGCACTTTGCGCGGCATGAACGCCGGGTTATGCACCTCGAAGGTCACATACTCCGCGTCTGCGATCATCCGCATGGTCACAGTATCACCCGAACGGGAGGCCTCCAGCGCGTTCTTGAGCAGATTGCCGATTACCCGCTCCACCAGCGAGCGATCCGAGATGAACTCGACCCGCCCCGGCTGCGGCTTGACCACCACCTTCAGGTTGGTGTTAACGAGATACTGGCTGTATTCATTCTGTGCATCCACCAACACCTGCTGCGGATNGATCCGCTCAACCGAGAGCGTCAGGGTGCTGTTTTCCGCGGCGGTGATGATCCGCTGGGTGGCGATGTCCCGGATCATATGGGCGGCCACCAGGCGCAGTTGGTTCAGCATCCCGTCCAGTTCCTGATCGGTGAATCGGTCGCCTCGCTGAATCAGATCAGCATAGGAGATCACCAGCGCGGCGCTGTTCTGGATGTCGTGCAGGAAGATGCGTTCCAGAATATCCCGCCGCTTTTCATCGCTGATATCGGCGATGGCGAAGATCGTGCAGACCTGCCCCTTCACGATCAGCGGCTTGGCCCATACCCGCAGATCGAGCGCCGCCCCTGACTGCGTGGTGATCCGGCATTCGCGCACCGCCGCCTGCCCACCCAACCCCATCAGGATGGCCTGGGCCGCCCCGCAGGTGCTGCAAGCCTCCGCTGCGCCACATCCGCCCGCCTCCTCGAAGGCATGGTCGCATTGCAGCACTTCACCCGGTCGCAGACCGTAAATCTGCGACAGATCACCGATTTCCAGCATGTCTAAAAGGGCTTGATTGGAATAAATCACCTGTCGAAAACGGTTCAGCACCAGCAGCACATTCGGGACCGCATCCAGCAGCGGTTGAAATTCGAGCGCCGCCTGAACGCCTGGAGCTTCGCGGGCAATCTGTCGGGGATCGATGCGCTCCGCCGGAGCAAAGCGGGTGGACAGCCGGTCCAACATCAGGGCGTCCTCCTGGGTGCGATGTGCCCTTTACAGGATTGGAAAGATATTCATAGTCATTGTAAGGTGTTTCTTGTCGATGGATTCGTGAGGTTTTCCGGCGGACGGGCGCAAATAGCGTCGTCTCCAGCCCTGCACTATAATTCCTGCTCACACAGGTGTTCTCCAGCGTGAAGGAGCGTGAGGATGAGGTCCCTGGGCTGCCTGCTGTTGATCGTGAGTATCGTGGTGATGGCCGTGCTGGTCGTCCTGCCCGTCTTCGGCCCGTTCGAGAACAACTCGTTCCTGATGAGCGTACAGACCGCGCTGCACTGCCCGGCCGGTTCGCGCTTCGAGCAGGAGTTCGCCAACTACAGCGACTTCCGCGGAAGTGCCCGCGTGGCGACCAGCTACTGTGTCGATGCCGAGGGTCAGCGCACCCGCGTGCCTGACGAGAACCTGATCGTCATCGGGTTGGTCGGCTTCCTCGTGCCCTTCCTGATCGGCCTGTTCCTGCTCGTCGGCGGCATTTCCCGCTCGGTATCGCGGCGGGCAGCCTCCTTCGCATCTATCGGCGCCGCCGCTGGCGACGATGTGATCGATGTGGGCGGGATGAAAGTGCGGATCAGCCAGTCTCCGCCCATCGTCGTCGGCTCGTCCAAGTCATCGACTCGCAGCGGTGAGAGCGCGCCGGCCTCGCCCGATGTCAGCGTCAGCGAGGATGGCGTGATCGATGTCGGCGGGATGAAAGTGCGGATCAGCCAGTCCCCGCCCATCATCATGGGCACATCATCGACAACCTCGATTCCAGGCGGCTCGCTGACCGACAAGCTCCAGGAATTGAAAGACGCGCTCGACAAGGGGTTGATTACCCAGGACGAATACGACCAGATGCGGAAGGAAATCCTCGACAGCCGCTTTTGACCACTCTTGTGGGTAGTCATTCGGGGGCGTTGAGAATTCAAGTAAATAGCCTTTGTAAGAAGGTGTTGGACTTCCACATCGGTAAATTCTATCAAAACAAAGGAATAACAATGCAAATCGTGCGTCGATTCCTTCGATTCTCATCCTTGCTGTTAGGACTAATCTTCATCCTTGTCACATTCGCTGTGGCTGTAATTATCTTGAATAATGATGTTGCTGTTGCCATCATTACTGCTGGTGCCACAGTTTTTGTTTCTGTTTTTTCTGCGCTTTGGGCAAGAAGCAGTGAGAGGACTCAATCACTGGAACAGCAAATCCGTGAAAAGAAGACGCCAATATATGAAGGCTTTATAGAAGTAGCGTTTGACATTATTTGGTCTGCTAGGAACAGTCAGAACCAAAATGAGCCAGATTCTTCGAGAAGACGCCAGGATCGTAATGATCCAAACAGAGGGAAAACTTCCACACCTGTCGAAAGGCTACAACAATTGACACCGCACTTAGTCATTTGGGGCACTGATGAAGTTATTTCAAGCTGGGTGAACTTTAGAATGGTATCGGTCGAAAAACACGACAAGCCACTTGAGGTAATGTTAGCTTTTGAATCCTTTATGAGTGAGATTCGTAGAGATTTAGGGCATAAAGGCGACATTCTTAAGAGAGGTGACCTTCTGAAAATTTTTGTCAATGATGTAGATGAGCACCTTCAGTGAGTATGTGGCATATCACCCAACGAATCACCAACATGCTTAGCCCAGCTTCCGCAGGGCTTTGGCTTTCAGCAGCGCGACCAGGCGGTTGAAGCGGATCATCTGCTCCAACTCCGCCGCTTCATCCTGGCTGAGTTGGCCGAGCTTGTTCTTTTCAGTGAGCAGTTCGGCCCGCGCCTGGGCGCTTTCCGACCGTTTCCCGGCCTGAAAATGAACCCCACTTCTCCGTATGATCTCTGTGTCCTCTGTGTCTCTGTGGTGGAATTATCATGTCCCCACCGCCCGGAACCGCGCCTGGAGCATCGGCAGCAGCCCGCCCGCGTCGATGATCGCCTGCACCGAGGGCGATAGGCGCGGGAAGGTGAAGGTCTGCCCACCTGCCCGGATGACCGCCTCGGCCAGATCGATCTCGATGATGTCCCCTGTCTGGACATGCGCCCGCACCTCCGGGCAGACTATCGGCAGCACCCCTTGATTGATGCAGTTGCGGAAGTACAGCCCGCTGAACGATGCCGCGATCACCATCGGCACGCCGCAGTATTTCAGCGCGGTCACGCCCTGTTCGCGGCTGCTCCCCATGCCCCAGTTCTTCCCGGCCACGATCACATCCCCCGGTCGCGCCTGACCCGCGAATCCCGGATCGAGGTCTTCCAGCGCGTGGGCAGCGATCTCCTCCGGCGTCTTCAGCGTATAGGTATACTTCCCCGGAAAGATCACATCCGTGTTGACGTTATCCCCATAAACCCACACCCGATGCTGGCTCATCCCTCTTTGCGTCCTTTGCGTCTGCTCTGCTGTGCATATCCCCAACTTCTCCGAATGATCTTGGCGTCCTTGGCGTCTTGGCGGTTCAATTTGTATTGGGATTTTCGCCCTGGGGTGTGATGCCATTTCATAGGGACTTGGCGGTTCAAATCATCTGAAGATCACCCAATCGAGTTCAGCACCACATGGCTGATCGACCCGGCGATCAGGCTGCCCGTCCGCGCGAACATCACCCCGAAGGCCAGCCCCATTGTCCCCTGGTAGAGAATCGTGCTGGCCGCCGCTGCCAATGGATCGCCGCCGGTGCTGCTCATCCCCAATCCGAAGTGCCACAGCCCGAAGACCAACGCCTGAATGACCAGCGCCCACGCCGGGCTGAACCAACCGCGCAGCCGCGATTGCAGCGCCCCCCGGAACAGGAATTCCTCGAAGAAGCCGTTTTGCAGCGCGTTGGAGATCAGGCGGTTCACCAGCCGCGTGAGCGTCATCTGCCCGCTGGCGACCAGTGCTGCCAGGATCGCCACCGGAATGACGCACCACAGCAGCGTGACCCGCCGTGAATAGTGCCCCAGCCGCAGCCCCAACTCGCGGGGACGCGCCTTCAGCGCCAGCAGGATCAGCAGTGGCACTACGAAATAGGCCACCGGATTGAGGATGTAGTTGTCGTTGCCGAGAAGCTGTCCGCCCGCCCGTTCCAGCGCGATGCGGAACTCATTCCAGATCGGCACGCCGCTGGTCACCACCTGGTGAAACACCAGCCCGTCGATCAACGTGATGACGATGAAAACCGCCACCACCACCAACTGCGGCATCAGCCAGCGGCGCGGCGAGGTCGGCTGCGGATCGGTCGCCCCCGGCGTGACCAGCACCGTGATCCCCGTCAGCGCCAGATAGCCCACCGGAAAGGCCAGATCGCCCAGGCCGATGTGCCCGCCCGCGATCAGCACCACCACGCTCGCCAGCCACAGCACGCCGAAAACCCACACTGCTGGGGTTCGTGCTGCCGTCCGTAATCCATCCGCCATCCGCGCTCGCCAGGTCATATACGCTCCTCAATGGTTTCAGTCATGATTGTATCGGTAGTCTGCCACCCCTGCTGACTGGTCTTTCGCGTATAATAAGCCGGTTGAGGAGGCAGGAACTATGCATACGACATCTCTCGAAGAAGCCCTCGATCTGGCGCTCAAGTTAGCCCCCAAAGAACGCTTGCAGTTGATCGAACGGGTCGCATCCTCTATCGAACGCGATATCGCCGCTCCCTCTGTCCAGGAACTGCCAGAACACTGGGGGCGTGCTTTGCTGCGCCTGCTGGATGAGCTTGGCCCGATTGAAATGAAGTATCCAGAGATCGAAGACCCGGTTGAATGGGTCAAGCAAATTCGGCGCGATGAACGCGAACAACGCTTGGGTGATTGGGGCGAGGAAGAATGACGGTCGCCATTGTCGATACAACGGTTGTGATTCATCTGTACCGACATTACCCTCCCGCTCGTTCCTGGTTTGGTTCGCTGTCTCAGCCTGTCGGCATCACCCCAATCACCTGGATGGAGGTGATGTACGGCGCGGGCAGCAAGGCAAAACAATCTGTCTGTAAGGCGCTTCTCGGCCAGTTCGATCTTATCCATCTGACATCCGCCGATCAGGATTGGGCCATGCAGCAGATGGAACAATTCCGGCTGAGTCATGGCATTGCATTCAGTGATTGTTTTATCGCCTCGGTTGCTCACAGACTCCAACTGCCGTTGTATACACACAACTTGAAAGATATGACCCCTCTGCTCGGCAGCCGCGCGATCAAGCCTTATGCCTGAAGATTAGCCGCAGCCTTGCCCTACATAAACTCGCGCGGGTCGGCGATCTCCCCGGCCAACGCGCTCGCCGCCACCACATACGGGCTGGCGAGGTAGATCGGCGCATCGGCTGTGCCCATCCGCCCCTTGAAGTTGCGGCTGCCGCTGATGATCGAGGCTTCGTTGGGCGCGGGAACCCCCATGTGATTGCCCATGCACGGCCCGCACCCCGGTGTGTTGATGGCCGCCCCGGCCGCGATCAGTGTCGCCAGCGTGCCGTCCTCGACCGCCGCCAGCAGCACCTCCTCGCTCGACGGGATCACCACCAGCCGGCAGCGTACCCGTTTCCCCCGCACCACCTCAGCCGCGGCCCGCAAATCCTCCAGCCGCCCACCCGTACACGTCCCAATGAACGCCTGCTGGATGGGCGTGCCCACCGCCTGTGACAGATCGACCACGTTATCGGGCAGGTGGGGCAGGGCGATCTGCGGCTCCAGATCGGCCACATCCAGATGCACCACCTCATCATAGACCGCCTCGGCATCGGGATAAATCGGCTCATAGCCGCGCTGCTCTCGCTTTGTGCCTGCTGCTCTGAAAGATATCTCACCCCCTCCGTATTCCTCTGCGTCCTCTGCGTCTCTGCGGTTAGAATCCGCATTGGACTTTCGTCGTGGGATGTGCCGCTCTTTCAGGCCGTCTTTGCGGTTCAATCTTTCTTCGATATAGGCCAGCACCCGCTCATCCGGCGCGATATAGGCGCTCATCGCCCCGAACTCGGCCATCATGTTCGGCATGACCGGCAGCTCGTCGATAGACCAGTGCCCGACCGTCTCGCCGCCTATCTCGACCGCGCGGTATTTCCCGCCTCCCACCCCCTGCTGACCAATCAGCTTGAGCGTCACGTCTTTGGCCGTCACACCCGGACGCGGCCGTCCGCTCAGCACCACCTTCAGCGTCTCCGGCACGCGCAGCCACAGTTCCCCCGTCGCCCACAGTGCCGCCATCTCCGTCCGCCCCACGCCCATGCCGAACGCCCCCAGCCAGCCGAAGTGCGTCGTATGGCTGTCCGAGCCGAAGACCACCTCGCCCGGCAGCACCAGCGCCTCCTCGCTCAACACCTGATGGCAGATTCCCCGCCCCACCTCGAAGAAGTGCGCGATGCCATGCTGCCGCACCCACTCGCGGATTTCAGCGTGATTCTGCGCGTGTTCGGTTGTCGGCGCGGGCACGGCATGATCCAGCGTCACGGCGATCTTCTCTGGGATGGCGATCCCCGGCGCGCCGATCTTATCGAAGATGCGCCGGATCGGAGCCGTGTTGTCGTGGCTGAAGACCACATCCGGCTTCACATCCAGGATGTCCCCGGCACGGGCGCTGCTCACCCCGGCGGCTCGCGCCAGGACTTTCTCTGCAAAAGTATACGCTGGCATAATCGTTCCCTGTTCTGCGCTAAGTATGGCGGTGGTTTGCTCAAATCGACACTATGTGATGACTCGTCGAAATTTGTGTCCTTTTAGTTATAATTGGTCCATACTGAGGTGGTAACAATCTTGCTCATAGGAGTCTCGCGCAATCATGGGAAAGAAGCAAAAGTTCTATGTTGTATGGAGAGGTAAAACCCCCGGTGTTTATGACAACTGGAAAGAGTGTGCCGATCAAGTCAATGGATTCCCTGGCGCTGAGTATAAATCCTTCGACACGTTGGCTGCTGCGAGACAGGCCTTTCAGGGTGAATATAAGTCCTATGTAGGCCAATCGAGCAGACAGGCTGATCAAGTCCGTTTGTTGGACGTGGGTCAACCCATCTGGGAAAGTTGGTCAGTCGATGCCGCCTGCAATCCAGTGCCCGGCAAGATGGAGTATCGCGGGGTTCATACGCAGACAAGAGAAGAGATTTTTTCCGTTGGTCCCTTCGAGGATGGAACCAACAATGTGGGTGAGTTCCTGGCGATAGTTCACGCATTGGCTGAAGCCAAACGACGCAAGTTGACCATGCCGATCTACTCTGATTCAAGAAATGCCATCCTCTGGGTACAACAGGGACGATGCAAGACGAACCTTAAGCCGACTTCAAACAATGAGGTGATTTTTGACCTCATCAAGCGGGCAGAGAATTGGTTAGCCTCTCACGATTTTGACAACGAAATCCTCAAATGGGAAACCGATGTTTGGGGTGAAAATCCCGCCGATTACGGCAGAAAATGACCAGGATCACATTCACTGAATATCAGTCACGCGACGAACTGCTTGCTGTGCAGTCGCTCTTCGCGTGATGGGCAGATCACCCGCGTTTCTGTGCATTGACTCACTCAGCCCCGTCAGTGATCCCCAGATCAGCCCAGGTTCCCGTGAGGCCGCTGGCGACAATCTCCGTCCCCGATAAGGGTTCTACCTGGAGCAGCCTGTCCAGTTCTTCATCGGTCAGCAGACTGCTTTCGACCTGTGCTTCAGCGGTTGGCTGTTCTTGCAGCGCGGCGGCCAGCCGTTCGATCAGGCGCATTTGTTCCTGTGCGGAAAGCTCCAGCGCCTCAGCCATCACCGCTTCAAATGAGGTTCTGCCCATCAGATGGTTGCTCCCCATCGATCCACTTTCGACGATGCCGCCGATTCTAGCACTTTTTGTCGTTGAGCTTCACTTCCCCGCTTCGACCGCCGAGACCAATTCGCGCCCGGCCGCATCCATCAGCAGCGCGTCGATTTCCGCCAGCGTCAGCGGTTTGCTATCCGCCTGCCGTTTGATCGTATGCGTCACATCCCGCACCGTGTCATCACTCAGCGTCAACCCCAACGCCCGCGCCCGGTCGCGGATGGCGTTCCAACCCGTCAGCCGATGCCCGATGGCAATTTCCCGGCTCAGCCCAAAATCCTCCGGCTTGAGGATTTCGTAGGTCGATGGATCCGCCAGCACTGCTTTGGCATGAATGCCCGCCTTGTGGATGAAGGCGCTGGCTCCGGTGATGTAATTGTTGAACGGGATGTCCAGGTCGCAGATGTCCGCGATCAGGCGGTCGATCTGTTGCAGCAGCGTCAGCGTGTATTTGCGGACATACTCTCGCTTGAGGGTATACAGCCGCGCCACCAACCCGCCCAGTGGCGTGATGCCGTTGCGCTCGCCGATGCCCAGTACGGTCGTATCGATGTGCGTCGCCCCGGCTTCTAGCGCCGCCGTCGCGTTGGCGATAGCGCAGCCGCTGTCGTTGTGCCCATGGAACTCGATGTCCAGCCGCTTCAGCCGCACAAATTGCTGAACAATCTCGTAAACCAGAGTGGGTGTCGCCACCCCCACCGTATCGGCCACCCCCAACCGGTTGACCATCCCCAGATCGGCCACCGCCAGATACACCCGCAGCAGATCGGCCTCGCGGCTGCGGAAGGTGTCCTCGGTGCTGAAGCGCAGGATGATGTCCGGCTTCTGCTCGCGGATGTAACCCATCACCTCCGCCGCCAGATCGATGATCTGCCGGATGCTCTTGCCGTGGCTGTGCTGCATCAACTGCGGCGACGTGCCGATCACAATGTCCAGCCCATGCACCCCCGTATCCAGCGCCCGCTGGGCATCCTCCTTGTGGCAGCGGATATGCGTCAGCAGCCGCGCCTTGAGACCCTCCCGCGCGATCACCCGGATGTCTTCTTCGCTCTGCGGGCTGGCGCTCGGTGAGGTCATTTCGATCATCTCCACGCCGAACTGATCGAGCAGGCCGGCGATCTCGACCTTCTGCGCGGTGGTGAAGGTGGCCGTGCTGAACTGCTCGCCTTCCCGCAGCGTGCTTTCAATGATGCTGAATTGTTCAAAAGACATCGTTCAAGGTCTCCTCGATAATCTGGATGGCCTGCCATAAATCCTCATCGGTGATGACCAGCGGCGGCAGCAGCCGCAGCACGCTCGGCCCAGCGGGGAGCGCCAGCACGCCGCGTTCTTGCAGCGCCTTCAGGACCGGCGCGACCTTCCCGCGCAGTTCGATCCCGAACATGAAGCCGCGCCCGCGCACCTCCCGCGCCGCCTTCTCCGGCACATGCGCCGCCAGATGCGCCCGCGCTTCCTCGCCCAGCCGCTTCACCCGCTCGATCAACCCCTCGTCTTGCTCCGTATTCTCTGTGTCCTCTGTGCCTCTGTGGTGGAATTTCTCTGTATACACTTCCAGCGCCGCCAGCCCCGCCGCGCACGCCAGCGGATTTCCGCCGAAGGTGCTGCCGTGCGTCGCTGGATCGAGCGCCCCGATCCGCTCGCTCAGCAGGATCGCCCCCATCGGCAGCCCGCCCGCCATGCTCTTCGCCGTCGTCACGATGTCCGGCTGAATGCCATCCTGCCAGTGCGCGAACAGCGTCCCGGTGCGCCCCCAACCCGTCTGTACCTCGTCGATGATCAGCAGCGTCCCGTTCGCCCGGCAGAGTTCCTGCGCCGCCTGAAGATAGCCCGCCTGCGCCGGATGCACCCCGCCTTCCCCCTGCACGACTTCCAGCAGCACCGCCCCAATCTGGTCGGTCAGGGCCTCGCGCAGCTTGTCGATGTGGTTGTAGGGGACATGCACCACGCCGTCGATCAGCGGCAGGAACGGCTCGCGGTAGGCTTTCTCCCAGGTCGCGCTCAGCGCCCCCATCGTCCGGCCATGAAATCCCCGCATGGCCGCGATCACCCCGCGCCGCCCGCTCTTCAGCCGCGCGATCTTCAACGCCCCTTCATTGGCTTCCGCCCCGCTGTTGCACAGGAACACGCGCGGGAAGCCGCTCACCCGGCACAGTTCCGCCTGATACCGCGCCCGCACCGGGTTATGGAACAACTCCGGGCAGACCATCAGTTCCCCGGCCTGCCGCGTGATCGCCTCGACGATGGCCGGGTGCGCGTGCCCCAGATTGGCCGATCCCTGCCCGCCCACGCAGTCGATGTAACTCCGCCCGGCCTCATCGAACAGCCGCGCGCCCACCCCCCGCACAATCTGAATATCGCGCTTCAGGTACGCCCCGCTGCTGTGCTGCTCCTCCACCGCATTCCAGTCCACAATTGCCATATATCACCCCGATAATTCCACCACAGAGACACAGAGGACACAGAGAGTTTTTAATGGGCAATACGTTCAATTCCGTCCCGTAGAACAGGGACATTGAAGTTAATCAGCAGCGCCAATGACAGCCCGCTTGCCCTCAAATAGGAGATGACCTGTGCGCGATGTATGGGCAGAAGTTTATCCACTGCCTTCAGCTCTACAATCAATCGCTTTTCGACCAGGACATCGATGTAGCCCTGACCTATCGGTGTGCCTTTGTAGGTCACATTGATAGGCGACTGGCGTTCATACGCAATGCTCCGCTCTGCCAATTCGACACATAAAGCCTCTTCGTACATCGCTTCCAGATAGCCTGGGCCAAGTTCCCGATGTACATCGATGGCAGCGCCGATGACAGCATGGGTCAAGCGGTTAAGTTCGCTTTCAGGAGGACTCATACCCAATCCCTTCTCCAAACCCTCTGTGTCCTCTGTGTCTCTGTGGTGGAATTATTGCATCCGCACGGCCGCGCGGAGGATATGCGTCCCGCCGCCGGAGAGGGCCGCGTCCAGTGGGCGCTCCACCCGTGAGTCCGCCAGGATTACCCGCGCCGTGTGCGCCGCTTGCGCCGCCAGCAGCTTCTTCTTCATCCGCCCCTGCGCCAGCCCCTCGTAGCGATCCAGTTCGTCCAGGCCGAACCCCGTCACCAGCGACGCCGGATCGGCCACGTCGCGCAGCAGACCGGGCACGTTGCTCAGGATCACCAGCGTATCCGCCCCCAGCGCCCGGGCAATCTGCGTCGCTGCCAGGTCGCCATCCACATTCAGCCGCTCGAAGGACTCGCCCATCGCCATCGGCGCGACCACCGGCGTTATCCCCGCATCCAGCAGAGTCCGCAGCAGCGCCTCATGCACGCCCGT
>JAEUQZ010000680.1 GCA_016788965.1 Anaerolineae bacterium
CCCACCCCCCTGGGTGTTGTTTTTTTTTTTCTAATTAAACAACCCAACCTGCGGGGGGGCGCTGGGGGGCGGCCCCCCCCCCCGCCCCCCCCCCGCCCACTGCCCTTGCCTTTACGCTCTTGACGAAGATTTACGCACTTTTCACGACCTAACACGGGAGCAAGGCCGGACTTTTAGCCTATTGTTTGGGGCTTGATCTATCGTAAGGGCTAATAAGTCATATTGCTCAGCAAAACGTCATCATCGAAGAGACACCATCATGAGCCTCCTGACCCGAACCCAAACCGCCAAAGCCGTGACCGTGACCACTGTGGTCGATAAACTGGTGAACTACGCCCTCGTGCATGACTGCTCCGCCGTGGACGCCGCGCGGGCACTGCGGAAGCTGGCGAAACTCAATCCTGACCTGGATGATCTGGTGCAGGCCAATGCCCGGCTCCACACCGAGCGCGAAAAAGCGCGGCGCGGCCGGATGCACGATAACCGCTGGATCGATTGACACGGGTTTCTTTCAAGATGATCTGACAGGCGAATTCAGCGTCTTGATGCTTCTCCTTCCTCCTTGGAACGTGCCGGATAGCCCTGCTGCCCGGCACGTTTCCATTTGGGGGCAGGGCCTCCTGCCTATCCATCTCCCCCCTCACTTGCCAACCGCAGAGACCTGCCCCCGTCTCGCCCGGCCTTTCTCCTCGATCCCTAATCCCTAACCCCAGCCTGCTTCAGCAGGCTTTCCGCCTCAGACGGAGGCTTGAGCCTCCGGCTCCTCGCGCCAATCCTCCCGCCCACATCTCCGCGTTGCTGGTCGGGTTGGCGGCGTTGTAGAGGCAATCCCCCAGACTTTGTTGAAAAACAGAGCGGGCAGAAAACGAGATAGAATGTCGGAAAAGGAACAACGAGCGAGGGTAGAGATGT
>JAEUQZ010000681.1 GCA_016788965.1 Anaerolineae bacterium
ATTCTTGCGGACGAGGTCGCCATCGAGCATCGTCACACGCCGACCACCGAGTTCCATCAACTTGACCATCAGGGCATTGGCGATTGTGGATTTTCCAGACCCGGACAGACCGGTGAAAAATACAGTAAAGCCCTGCTGATGTTTTGGTGGATGTGTGCGACGTAACTCAGAGACGACTTCGGGATAGGAGAACCAAGCCGGTATTTCCAGCCCCTCCATGAGTCGACGGCGGAATTCGGTACCGGAAATGTTCAGTACCGTCTGACCGGACTTGACCTCGTCCTGCGGCACGTATTCGGCCAACTCCTCGACATAGACCATTTCCTGGAACGGCACCATTTCGATACCAAGTTCCCCCGCAAACTGTGCGACAAGTTCCTGAGCATCATACGGACCATAAAAATCCTTGCCGTCCGATCCCTTGCCCGGCCCGGCATGGTCACGCCCGACGATGAAGTGTGTGCAGCCATGATTCTTGCGAATGATTGCGTGCCAGACGGCCTCACGCGGCCCACCCATGCGCATTGCCAGATGCAGCAGCGACAGCATCGTGCTCTGTTCCGGGTACTGCTTGATCAGGTGTTCGTAACAACGTACGCGCGAGTAATGGTCAATGTCGCCAGGCTTGGTCATGCCCACAACCGGATGAATCAACAGGTTGGCCTGCGCGAGTTTGGCTGCACGGAAGGTCAGTTCCTGATGAGCACGGTGCATCGGATTGCGTGTCTGAAACGCTACGATCTTGCGCCAGCCGAGTTTGTTGAACAGCGCGCGCAGTTCCGCCGGCGAATTGCGCAGCCCTCGGAAGTCATAGTGCATCGGTGCTTCGATGCCTTTGAGCTTGCCACCGACATATACCGATCCGGCCTTGCGCGTCAGATAAGCTACTCCCGGGTGCGTGTCGTCGGTGG
>JAEUQZ010000682.1 GCA_016788965.1 Anaerolineae bacterium
TGTAGTGTATGACGGGTACGGAACAATACGTCCTTCCGCGGGTTTCGTGCTTGACGATGGTGCCCGTGACGTGTGGCCAATGCCTTGAGTCCAGCGTATCTCGGGCGCCTTGGATCGACTCCGCACCGTAGTACAGGACTGGAGCGCCGAGCAGCAGCCACACGGCAAGCAGCAATGAACGGGGTGGCGTTCTCGGCAAACCGGCGGACATCACATGTGCGCCCGAGGCGTAGCTGAATCGACAGCCGCCAGCGCCAACTCTGCCGCGGCGGCGGCATGAATCGCCGTGGTGTCGAACAACGGAACGCTCGCGTCCTGCTCGCCCACCAGCATAGAAATCTCGGTGCAGCCCAGGATGATGCCCTGCGCGCCGCGCTCGACCAGGCGCGGCATCACGTCGCGATAGGCCTGGCGCGAACGCTCCTCGATGCGCCCCAGACAGAGCTCCTCGTAGATCACCCGGTGCACGAGTTCGCGGTCGTCGGCCTCGGGTGTCAGCACGTCGATGCCGTGCCGCTCGACCAGGCGGCCACGGTAGAAATCCTGCTCCATCGTGAAGCGTGTGCCGAGCAAACCGATGCGCGACAAGCCGGCCTTGCGTATGGCGGCCGCGGTCGGGTCGGCAATGTGCAGCAGCGGGATCTTCACGGCCGACTCGATGGCAGGCGCCACCTTATGCATGGTGTTGGTAGACAGCACGACGAAATCCGCGCCGGCACGCTCGAGCGCCCGTGCAGCGTCGGCGAGCACGGCGCCGGCCGACTCCCAATCGCCACAATGCTGCAGGCGCTCGATTTCGGCGAAATCGACGCTGTAGAGCACGACCTTCGCCGAATGCAGCCCGCCGAGTCGGGCCTTCACGGCTTCATTGAGCTGACGATAGTAGGGAACAGTGGATTCCCAGCTCATG
>JAEUQZ010000683.1:0-333 GCA_016788965.1 Anaerolineae bacterium
TGCAGGGGGCGATTAAGATCACCGAACAGGGAGAAGTGATCGCTTACCGTTACAGCAATTCCGAGATCGGGCGGCGGCATATGCACCACGTCATTCACGCGGTGATGCTGGTGATGGGCGCGCCGCCGGACAGCGATGTCAAGCCGGAATGGCGGGCGGCGATGGATTTTCTGGCGAACGCGGGGCGCGAGGCGTTCCGCAAATTTGTGTACGAGACGGATGGCTTTTTGCAGTACTGGCAGCAGGCGACCCCGATTAATGAACTGGCAAACTTGCCGATCAGTTCACGGCCAGCCAAACGTAAGGCGGGCGGCGGCTTCACCGATGTGCGGG
>JAEUQZ010000683.1:343-903 GCA_016788965.1 Anaerolineae bacterium
GATTATCCCAAGCTGGTATAGTGTTGGGACGGCGCTGCGGCGGTACTGTGAGGAACATGAAGACGGATTGAAGACGTTGAGCGAGATGTACAATGAATGGATGTTCTTCAAGGCGTTGATGGAAAACGCCCAGCTTGATCTGGCAAAGGCCGATATGGGGATCGCCGAGTTATATGCTTCGCTGGTGACGGATGAGGCGCTGGGGCAGCAGATTTTCGACGGGATGAAGGCAGAATACAATCTGGCCTGTGATCTGGTGTGCCGGGTGATGGGACAGTCGGAACTGCTGCAAAGCTCGCCCGTCATGCAGCGTTCGATTGAACGACGTAATCCGTATGTCGATCCGTTGAACTTCATTCAGGTCGATTTGCTGCGGAAACTGCGGGCAATGGCGGGTGAATCGCCGGATTTCCGTATGACGATGCGGAATGTGCTGGCGACGGTGAACGGGATCAGCGCCGGGATGAAGGTGACGGGGTAACCGTGTTTGGATGATAGGATGGGCGCATGGCGAAATTGAAATTGGATCTGCACGACATTTATAACAAGGGCGACAAGAT
>JAEUQZ010000684.1:0-422 GCA_016788965.1 Anaerolineae bacterium
GTACTTGAGGACCGCGGTCTCGAAGCAACCGGGGACGCCGGGCTCGCAGATCGTGCACGCCGCGCCGCACGCCTTCCCCGCGCACGGGACGTAGGCGCCGCCGCCGTCCTGCGCGCCGCAGACGGGGACGGTCGGGGCGCACGCGCCCTTGTCGTCGCAGTACTTGAATAGCAGCGAAATCACGCCTTCCTGCGTTTCATTGACCTCTAGAATCTTGCTGAACAGCACCGGCCCGAATTCCGAAACCGTCGCGCGCAGTTGCAACCCATCCCCGCCCGAAAGCGTCAGGAACTCCGTCGGGAAAGCTCTCGCCGCCCACGGCACACCAATCTTCTGATGCCGCTCATCAATCTTCGGGTTCGCCTCACCGGCCTCGGCAACGCCGCTCACATCCCCCGTGATGTCCATAATCCGCACGGGCA
>JAEUQZ010000684.1:432-898 GCA_016788965.1 Anaerolineae bacterium
GCGTTGCAGTGTCTTAGTCTTGCCTGTACCCGTCGCCCCTGCTACCAGCCCGTGCCGGTTGATCGTCGCCAGCGGCACTTTGACCTCCGCGCCGCTCACCGCTTGCCCGTCCAGCATCGCCACCCCCAGCGTGATCGCGCCCCCCTTGAAGGTGTAACCGCTCTGGATGGTCTGCAAAAATGCATCCTGATTACTCATAGTCGCCCCTGCTATTGCTCATGTTGACTTGCTTCAGTACATTAGCATAGCCCTCTCAAAATTGCCAAACAGATACATGTTCTCGAATCCTTTGACAATATTCTGTGCACCATACATTTAGTTGACAAAAGCAACTAAATGTATGACAATATCAATAAAAATGAGCGTCTCCTCATGACTCCCAATCTCAACCAGCACATCGAAGCCGTTCGCCGCTTCAATCGCTTTTACACTCGCCAAATCGGCATACTCGACGAAGGCTTGCTGC
>JAEUQZ010000685.1 GCA_016788965.1 Anaerolineae bacterium
TCAGCATTATTGACAACCGCGACGGCGGCGTTCAGCGCCAGGCAAGCACGCTCTCCGGGGGGGAAACGTTTCTGGTTTCCCTTGCCCTTGCGTTGGCCCTTAGCGACACCATCCAGCTTGGCCACGCACCGCTGGAGTTCTTCTTCCTTGATGAAGGTTTCGGCACGCTGGACAGCGAGTTGCTGGATGCCGTGATGAATGAGCTAGAGCGGCTTCATTCCCCCAACCGGGCCATTGGCATTATCTCTCACGTCCGCGAGCTTCGCCAGCGCATCCCCCGGAAATTGATTGTGGCCCCAGCAACAACCGAAAACGGAACAACCGTGGGATATGAGTGATGAATTTCTGGATAGCCGATTCCGGGATTCTACCGACCTCTCTTTTCCCCCTCTCTGTGTCCTCTGTGCCTCTGTGGTTCATTCTCTTCTTGGCTTCTGAAGAGGGAAAAAACCACAGAGACACAGAGAGCACAGAGGGAAGAAAAGAGAGTTCGAGTATCGCCGCTCGCTACCTTCAGATGATCCTAAATTTCTTTTCAAGACAACCGATTCGCGCACGATGATGCCTTCCGATATTCCAAAATCTTCTTCCGGGCTTCGTGGTTCCTATTTCCGTTCGGCAATGGGGATCACGTTGGTGGTTGCTGCGTTCATTCTGTTGGTGGTGGGGGTTTTTGCGGTGGATATTTTCAGCGGCCTTCCCGATCTGGAAGAGCTTGAAAACCCACGCCCCGACCTCTCCACCCGCATCTACAGCGCCGACGGCCAGCAACTGGATCAGTTCTTTGTTCACAACCGAACCTACATCACCTTCGACTCGATCCCCCCAAACTTCATCCACGCGCTGATTGCCACCGAGGATCAGAAATTCTACGACCACTGGGGGGTGAACCTTGAG
>JAEUQZ010000686.1:0-447 GCA_016788965.1 Anaerolineae bacterium
ACGATGAAGTTCGGGTTGGCTTCGAACCAGCCTTCAGCTTCGAGCGCTTCGACGGCGCTCAAGCGAATGGGCATGTAGCCAGTGACCTTGTGCCAATCGGCGGCATTTTCGGTGTTGGTGAGCCAGAAGAGGAAGCTGAGGGCACCATCTTCCACTTCGGTGGAGAGACCATCAACCAACCAAAGGCTAGCACCACCGATGAGGTTACCCGTCCAACCACCTTCAGCATCCTGATTGTATGGCATGAAGGAAGCGATCACTTCGTAGCCATTTTCCTTGCCGGTGTTGGTGTAGATGGCGGTATCGGAGCTGCTGTAGATCGCCATGGCAACCTGCTGCGACTGGAAGGCCTGATCAACGGTCGTCCATGAGTCGCCGTCCTTGGCACCGCTGTAATAGAGATTGCCCTTGTCCTTCTGTGCCTTCAGCCAAGCGAGAGTGGCGACG
>JAEUQZ010000686.1:457-896 GCA_016788965.1 Anaerolineae bacterium
CGGCGGGGTTATTGAAGGCTACTTCGGTAGCACGTTCAGCACGACCATTTTCGTTGTTGGCGTAGAGGGCGTTCTGCTGGCCGAGCCACTGCTCGAAGAACCAACCATGATTGGGGAAGGTGAAGCAGAATTCAGGGCCATTTTCCATAGCCTTGATCAATTCACAAGCTGCGTCCACTTCCGCCCAAGTAGAAGGAATGCTCTCGACACCTGCGGCGTCCAGAATGGTCTGATTGGTGAACATGATGGCCGAGGAAGCGTTCCAAGGCATGGAGTTGAATTTGCCGTCAATAGTGTAGTAGGCGGCGACCGGGCCGATGAAGTCATCCAGATTCACGGGGATGCCATTGATGTCGGCGCGACCAGCAACTGCATCTGCAATCGGCTTGAAGTAACCGCTGTCGATGCCGTCCTGCGACGCGACTTCGAAATACTGGAC
>JAEUQZ010000687.1 GCA_016788965.1 Anaerolineae bacterium
AGCCGGTCGCATGGCGGGCCGGGCTTGCGAGCGTTCGTCGCCAAGCTGGGCGCGCACGAACTGGTCACCATCGGCAGTTCGCTCAAGTTTTGCCAAGTAGCCGAAGGATCGGCGGACGTGTATCCGCGCCTTGGCCCGACTTCGGAATGGGACACCGCCGCCGCGCAAGCCATCGTCGAAGTGGCCGGCGGCCGGGTGGTGTCGGCGCAGACCGGCGAGCCGCTACGCTACAACACCCGCGAATCGCTGCTGAATCCGTATTTCATCGTTTACGGCGACGCCCGTCGCGACTGGTTGAGTTGCGTTCCGCGCGATGATTAACAAAGCTCCCCTCCCTGAGGGAGAGGGGCTGAACATAAAGCTCCCCCCTCCCTGAGGGCGAGGGGATGAACATTAAGCTCCCCTCGCCCTGAGGGAGAGGGGCTAGGGGTGAGGGCGGTTTTATGGCGACAACCAGCGATTATCGAGCCATCATCGCCGCGCCGCCGGGCCGGATCGGCATCCGCATGACCGGTGACGCGGTGAGCGCGTTGGATTACCTGCCCGCCGATGCGCCCGAGCAGTCGCCGACCGATGCCGCGACTCGGGCGGTCGTCGAGCAACTGGAGGCGTATTTCCGCGATCCCCGATCACCGTTGACGGTGGTGTTAGCGCCGGCCGGGACCGCGTTTCAGCAGCGGGTGTGGAACGGTTTGCAGTCTATCCCGCCCGGAATGGTGCTGACCTACGGCGAACTGGCGCGGCAACTCGATACCGCCGCTCGCGCCATCGGCGGTGCTTGCCGGAGTAACCCCATCCCGATCTTGATTCCCTGTCATCGGGTGGTGGGGCGGCAGGGTTTGGGTGGTTATGCCGGCGAAGTGACCGGCGACCCGCTGGCGATCAAG
>JAEUQZ010000688.1 GCA_016788965.1 Anaerolineae bacterium
TCCCAACCGCTTCCAGCGGCTGCCAACGAGCGTGAATCATGCTGACGACACTCAAAAAGACCCTTCGTGAAAGTCCCATACGCCCAATTTATCTGGGGGTGGCGCGGCGCTACCGCCAGCTCAAGCGTCTGTTCATCTATCCGGATACGGCACAGGTGGGACAGGTGGATTATGATGTTTATTGGGACAGCAAGCTGAAGGACAGCATCGGGCAGCTTTCGGAATGGCGGCGGCGGCGGGCACAGGTGTTCACCGATCTGGTCAGCGACGGGGATCGGGTGCTCGACCTCGGCGTGGGGGATGGGGCGCTGCTGCTGTATATGCTGAAGCAGAAGCGCATCGAGGCGCTGGGGTTGGATGTTTCGGCGAAGGCGGTGGAATACTGCCGCGGGCAGGGGTTGAACGTGATACTGGCGGACATCAACCGTCCGATCAGCGATTTCCTCGAAGGCCAGTACGATTACATCATCTGCTCGGAGATCATCGAGCATCTGCCTGACCCGGAAAGCCTGCTCCATTCGCTGCGTCCGTTCGTGCGCAAAGGGATCATCGTCTCGATCCCTAATACAGGCTACCACCAGCACCGGCTGCGGCTGCTGCTGGGGCGTTTTCCGCTGCAATGGGTGAGCATTTGCGCTTTTGGACGCGGGCGGATTTCCACTGGTGGGCGCGGCAGTTGGGCTTCCGCATCGTGCAAGAAGTGCCGTATGAGGGGACACCGGGGTTGAAAGCGCTCTGGCCGAGCCTGTTCGCCGCCGCATTCGTCTATGTGCTAAAAGACCAAAAATGAGCATTTGCACCATAATACTGCCCAAAAGTGATCACTTATGTGTACAATTCTCACAAAATGTAAGCGCAAAGTCCGAGTGATATGGCAGAATGTA
>JAEUQZ010000689.1:0-626 GCA_016788965.1 Anaerolineae bacterium
GATCGTGGCGCTGGTGGGCCACGAACCGTGGCTGGGGCAGCTCGCGTCGCTGCTCCTGACCGGCTCGGGGGCGGCGCTCACCGTGGACTTTCCCAAGAGCGGGGTGCTCGGCATCGAGTGCGGGGCGCTCGCGCCCGCGGAGGGAGCGCTCTCCTTCTTCTGGCGGCGATAGCCGAAGGCGGCGCCGAATCACCCGTCGCGCGTCGCCTGTTTCGCGACCCCGCGCGGCTGTATGTTTTCCCGCCATGTCCTCCGATACTCCGTTGACGGTCGCCGTAGTGGGGACCGGCCCCTCCGGCTTCTACGCGGTCGAGCACCTGCTCAAGCGCTCCCCCGGCATCCAGGTGGATCTCTTCGACCGGCTGCCCACCCCGTTCGGCCTGGTCCGCGGGGGAGTCGCCCCCGATCACCAGAAGATCAAGTCCGTCACCCGGGTGTACGAGAAGATCGCCGCCACCCCGGGGGTGCGGTTCTTCGGCAATGTGCAGGTCGGCCGGGACCTTTCCCGCGCCGAACTGCTGGGCCACTACCACGCGGTGATCTACGCCTTCGGGGCCCAGAGTGACCGCGCCCTCGGGATCCCCGGCGAGGAGCTGCCCGGCAGCCACGCCGCCACCGAGTTCGTC
>JAEUQZ010000689.1:636-882 GCA_016788965.1 Anaerolineae bacterium
TGGTACAACGGCCACCCCGACTACCGCGACTGCCGGTTCGACCTCGGGGCGGAACGCGTCGCCGTCATCGGGATGGGCAATGTCGCGGTGGACGTGGTCCGGGTGCTGGCGCGCACCGCGGAGGAGCTGCACGGCACCGACATCGCGGGCCACGCCCTCGACGCGCTTCGGGAGAGCCGGGTCCGGCACATCTACATGATCGGGCGGCGGGGGCCGGTGCAGGGAGCCTTCACCCACCCGGAGCTC
>JAEUQZ010000068.1 GCA_016788965.1 Anaerolineae bacterium
ACCGCTCAGCCACCGTACTGCCCTGCCCCAAATTCAGAAACCAGCCCTCGTTGCGGATCGGCAGCCGGTGCTGCTCCGCCAATCCCCGCAGCACATCATACGCATCCGGGTGCGTGTAGGTGAAGGCGTGGTGGCTGTTCAGATGATCCGGCAGCTGCCCGGCGATCTCCACGAAACGGTCGAACTGCGCCGTCAGTTCCGTCCGCAGATCGTCAGCCGTGAAGCCCTTCGCCATCTCTTGCAGAGTCTCATACGTCGAACAGAACCGCCCTTCCGCCGTGACCAGACTTGGAACCCGCTCCGCCGCCGAGACCGGCTTCCCGAACGACAGCGTGAAGTGCAGCCCGATTCCCAGGCGCGGCGCTTCCTGCTGGGCGCGCCGGATGAACGCCGCTGTGTCCGGCAAATTCACCATCGCCGAGGTCGAGGTGAGAATCCCGCGCTGGTGTCCTTCCAGGATGCCCCGGCTGACCCCCGCCGAAATGCCGAAATCATCCGCATTGACGATCAGATAACGTGTCATCTGTATTGATCTCATTCAATAGACAGCACATCGGGTATCGTCGATTCAGTCGCCAATCAGCAACTTTAGGACGCGCGGATGATTTCAATGAACACAGCCACATGTCGCGCTGCGCCTTGTCCCTTTAGTGGACATGGCTTTTTGGCAGCCGGACACTTTTGACTGTTCACTAAATAATCCGTCAGTCTGTAGGACGAGACAGCCTTGTCCCAAATTGTCGGATTAATTTACGAACGCTCAATAGTGTCTGGCGCGCAAACAAGGCAGCAGCTTTGTGTTCTCAAAACGGCATCTGCGCGTCCGCCCGAACCCCCTTGAACAATCCTATCCCGATGTGCCGCGCTGCTTCACACCCTCAACCACCCAGCGCCTTGAAGCCCTGCAACATCTGTTGGAAAGCTCCGGCCGTCTTCTCCGGCGGCAGCGCATACGAGAACCGCACCCAGTTCGCCCCCGCATCGGAGAAATACACCCCGGCCACCACCGCCACGCCATAATCTTCGGCCAGATAGCTCATCAGGGCTTCCGAGTCCTTCAGGCCACCCGCCTCGATAAACGGCGTGCAGTCGATGAACGCATAGTACCCATCGCCCATGATCGCGTTGATGCCCGCCTCGGCCAGCGCCGCCCGCAGCACTTTGCGGCTCTGCTTGGTCGGTTCGATGATGCTGGCCGCCGCCTTGCCGAAGCCCATTTCATAGGCGGCAATCGCCACCGCCTGCGCGTGGAAGCTGGGCACGAGTCCATGTGACGCCTGGCTGGTGATGAAGTCGATGACCTTCTTGCCCGCCACCAGATGGGCGCTGCGGATGTTCGATGCCCCCAGGCTCTTGGTGATCCCATCCAGGAAGATCAGCCGCTCGCGCTGTTCCTTCGGGAAAGCCTTCAGCACCACATTGATATCCGACGGGCCGCCGTCCGTCACCCAGTGATAAATCCAGTCGAACAGCACGAACGGGTAGCCGCTTTCCAGCGCCGTCCGCGCCAGCGTGATCTGTTCATCGACCGGAATAGTGCGCCCCGTCGGGTTGTCCGGCGAAGTAATGACGATCCCGGCCACCTTACGCCCTTCACGGGCAGCAAACTCCGCGCACGCCTGGATCGACTCCGGCGTGTAGCGCCATCCGGCCTCCGGCTGTCCCGGAGCCAGCAGCACATTCAGCCCCACCGAGTACGGCCCCCAGTTGTAGCTGATCCACGGCACGCGCGAAACCACCAGCGCGTCCCCGGTCTCCTGGTTGCCCAGCGCCACCATCGCGGCGTAGGCTTTCTGCAAGCCGTCGCGTCCCCCCTGGGTGAAGGCCACATTGTCCGGCCCCCAGCCCGTCTCCGCATCCAGCTTCCAGTAGGATTCGACCGCCGCTTTGCGGAACTGCGGCGTCCCCCACGGCATATTGTAGGCTGTACCCTGCTTGACCTGGAGTTCATGGGCGCGGTTGAGGATTTCCACCGGGACCCCCGGCAGGCTCGCCCCGCCGTCACCTTGCGAAGCGTCGAAGGTCGGGGCGCTCTCTCCGGCTTTTTCCTTGTATTTCTTCAGCGCATCGCGGATCAGGAACATGCGTGATGGCGGAATCGCCATCATATCCGCCGGATAGTGATGTACGGGGATACGATTTGCCGGCGGCACGACAAACACAGGCGCATCGAGGTTGAGTTGCTGAACCAATCTGGCCTCCTGAAATAAAAACACCCCCTGCGGGGTGTGCCTGTAGACTTCAAAAACCAACAGGATGAACCCGCTTCACCTCAGCGCAGGGTCAGTGATGTCCTCGGTCAGATTGCCCACGAGACGAGTCATGAATTCACCCTTTGATTTCATACCCGGCGGATTGTGACACCGGACGGTCAATGTGTCAATGTGCAAGCGAACCGAAAGCGCGTATCATAACCGCTCATGCAACCTGTACAAACAAACGGAGGGTGTTAATGGATCGCACCGGGTTGAGAAGCCGTTTGATCGCGCTGACCAGTCGCCTGGGGCTGTTCCGACCGGCCGCCTTCCTGCGCCGCTCCTTGACCACCGCCGGTCGTCAAACCAACGCCCAACTGCGCCAGCACGAAGCCGATATGGTCAGCCTGTACCGTCACTTCGTCCAATCCGGTGATCTGTGCTTCGATATTGGCGCCAACAACGGCAATCGCGTTGAAGTCTTCCTGCGTTTGGGAGCCAATGTGGTCGCCGTCGAGCCGCAGCCCGCCTGCGTGGATTATCTCCACGCCCGCTACGGCCATCGCGCCGCTGTCCACATCGTCGCCGCGGGTTTGGATGCACAGCCCGGTCAAGCCGACCTGTTCATCGGCTCCAACAAGACCATGTCATCCATGTCCGCCGACTGGATTGCCCACATCAAAACCCGCGATGCCCGTCACGCCGCCCGCACCTGGACAGAGCGCATCACCGTCCCGGTGACGACCCTCGACGCGCTCATCGAACGCTTTGGCGTACCCCGCTTCGTCAAGATCGATGTGGAAGGCTTCGAGTATCAGATCATCAGCGGGCTGTCGCGGCCACTCGCAGCCGTGTCCATCGAGTACACCCCCGAACACCTCGATCCCGCGTTTCAGTCGATCCGGCGCTTGAATGACCTCGGCAGTTACGAGTTCAACTATGCCGTGGGGGAAACCATGCAGTTGATTCTCCCTGAATGGGTAGACCCGCACCAAATGGAAGCAACCCTGCGCGACCTCGCCGCTACTCATCAGTCCGGCGACATCTACGCCCGACTGAAACCGTCATCACCCTGATTCGGCCACGAACTTATCCAGGTTCTCGACGCCGTTCAGCGCCCGCCCAGACCTTGACCGGTCGATCCGCTTGAGCAGCGCCGTCAGCACATCCTTCGGCCCGAATTCCATGAACACTTCGGCCCCTGCCGCCGCCATCGCCTGCACCGATTCCGTCCAGCGCACCGAGTGAGTCAGTTGTAGTTCGACCTCGCGCTGAATCCCCGCCACATCCGCCAGCGGCGCGGCATCCACATTCCCGTAGACCGGGACGCTCGGAGCCTGGAACGACGTGGCATGGATCACCTCGCGGAACGTCGCCGAAGCCGATTCCATCAGCGGCGAGTGTGCTGCGATGCTCACCGCCAGCTTGACCACCTTCTTCGCCCCGGCTTCGCTCGCCAGTTTCATCCCGGCCTCGATGCTCGCATCATCGCCGGAGATGACCGTCTGACCAGGGCAGTTGTCGTTCGCCAGGATCAGCACCCCGCCCGTCTGCTGCTGGGTGCGGTTGCACACTTCCGCCACGGCGGGCGCATCCAACCCCAGCACCGCCGCCATCGCGCCGGGACTCTTCGTCCCCGCTTCCTTCATCAGCCGCCCACGTTCCCGCACCAGCCGCAGCCCATCCGCGAAGGCAATCGCCCCCGCTGCCGCCAACGCCGTGAACTCCCCCAAGCTGTGCCCGGCCACAAACACCGGGCGGGCCTCCGGCCGCTCGCTCTGGAGCGCCCGCAGCACGGCGATCCCGCAGGTGTACAGCGCCGGTTGAGTGTTGATCGTATCGTTCAAATCGTCTTCCGGCCCCTCGAAGCACAGCCGCGACAGGCTGAACCCCAGAATCGCGTCGGCCTCCTCGAACGTCTGCCGGACGATAGGATACTTATCCGCCAGGTCTTTACCCATGCCGACCACTTGCGATCCCTGTCCGGGAAATATGAACGCCGTCTTTGACCAATCCACCATTGCGCTATCCCTCTCGGAGCATCTAACCATCAAGACCTATAACACACAGCCACGATCCGCGTTGCAGGCTGGATAAATAAGAACCGCCCAGCATTCTACTGCTGGGCGGCTCAGAAACAGCGTCGATCCAGGTGCTTACGATTCTGCGGCGACTTCAATGACCGTCTCACCTCGGTACGAACCACACTTCGGGCAAACGCGATGCGCGACGTGATATTCTCCACAGGTATCGCACACCACCAGATGGTTCAACGTCAGCGCATCATGCGAACGGCGCTTGCCCCGGCGGCTGCGAGAATGTCGGCGTTTTGGCAGCGGACCCACGTGATTGTCTCCTCATGCTACAGGCGGGCTTCATGTCGGTGCATTATATGTTCCGCATGTGAACACTGTCAAGGCACGCTGCTCCCCCTCTGTATTCCTCTGTGTCCTCCGTGCCCGCTCTCCCTTGAGAAAGGACGTTCGCTTCCCTCAAACACGTCTTCGTAGGGACAGGCTTCTGCCTGTCCGCCGCGCCCCCGCCCCCACAATGTCGCCCTCGTAGGGGCATGATGCATCATGCCCAACCCGCTCCCTAAACATGACCCGCCGTCAGGCCGCCCTGCCTTTCCCCAATCCCCAATCCCTAACCCCTGATCCCTGCCTCTGAACCCCCGTAGGGGGTGGTCTTCCTCTAGCCGGGGGGATTACATCCCCCGGCGTCGCCCCGCCGACTCGCCCCGCCCTATTTTCATCCCTTCATGGCGTCGTTTTCACACATGGTGAACTCGGCATAATCATCGCCTCGGTGGGGGCAGCCAATTGCGGCTGTCCACACGGACGAGGAATACCGATTGGTCGTCTGGATTGCCGTTGACCATGCGGAACGCAATCTGCCGGGGCGGATCACCGACGTAGTACGTAAACAGATACTCCGAAATCTCCGGGTTGCCCCGCGTGGGACTGAAGGAGAAAATGGTCACGGCCAGCCGTTGACCATCGACCAGGAAACCCTGGAAATCATCATCCGAGCCATCACGGCGATATTCGGTGAACGCATCATGCCAGGTATCGGCATCGATCTGGCCTTCTCCCCAGACTGTGATCGTGACATAGCTGTCGTACATCTGTGCAGTGAGGACATCCGATGCAGTATTGACCGGCAGGCTGAACGTTTCTTCAATCGGGACTGGCGTCTTATGCCCATCTATACTCGTCAACATGCCAATTGGATTGAGCGCGAAGGCCAACAGAATTTGAAAACACGCTATCCCCGCGCAGGTCATCAGCACCCATACCGTACACTGCCCGTACCGGGCAATTCCCTTCCTCATGAACACCCTTACCTGAAGCTGTGCCTCCAGACGAAAGTCCTACCCGTCAAATCATAGACCCAAATCTCCGTCCCGTCCTGATCCTCGCATACCTTCGACTTTTTGCCCCGGCATTTCCCTGATCCCTGATCCTCAGCCTGCTTCAGCAGGCTTTCCGCTTCAGACGGAGCTTGAGCCTCCGGCCCCGATCCCCACCATTTCCCCTCAAAAGAGTTACCAAAATGTCACCCTAACCCGCCTGTTTTGTGCTATCGTAGAGATACGGACGGGTAGGAACACACTGTATCCATCCCCACCCCCGCCCGCGTCGCACTTTAACAAGCGGATGATGGACATCGCGCAGTGCCTTTTGTCCCTTCAGTGGACATGGTTTTTCGGCAGCCGGATCACTTTAGTGTCCGGCGTTTCCATCCCATTTTGTGCTACCCTGTATTTACGGCAGGGTAGGGACGCGCAACGGCGCGTCCGGGATTTCCCGAAACAGCCGCCCCCGATGAGAAATGTGAGAAAATCGGGCGATTCTCATTCTTATCATTCTTATCATTTCGCATCCGGGATCACGTTCGGGGGGAAATGTGACAAGAATCACCGAGTTGCAACTGCAACAACTGCAACATTTGCAACTTTTCGCGGTTTTGCATTTGCGGTATTTGCAGCACTTCTGGCACAAAGCTGCTTACATGCAAAGGCTTTGGCACAAAATTGCCGTTCTGCCGCTGCCGCCATTTATGCCATTTGTGCCATTTGTGCCAATTCGTCCGTCCGGCATGGACGACTTGGACGACATTTCGGACATTTCGTCTGTTCTGGCGATCAGCGACACCGACACTGACGACACTGACGACATTAGCGACAATTCACGATCTTTTTTGTATGGCTATAAGCTATCAGCTAATAGCTAACAGCTTTTCATATTAACTATCAGCTACAAACTATAAACTACAAACTACCCCTCGAACGTCCACCGGGTCGCCGTGTTCGGGAAATCCTTCTCCAGCCAGGCCATCGCCCGCCGCGGCTTCAGCCGGATCAGCGCCCCGGCCGCCAGCACATCCGCTACCTGCATCTGGTACTTGGGCGCGTAGGCTGCCCCCGCCGCGTCCAGCGCCGCCCGATCCCGGATGAACTCGGCCTCCCCCTCCAGGATCACCACCTCGTCCCCGCTCTCCAGGTGAACCGTCAGCGCGGGGTTGGCTGCCAGATTGCGGGCTTTCCGCGCCTCCAGATCGCTCCCGAAGTACAGCGCCCCCTCGTACCACACCCCCCACACCGGCGCGGCATGAGGCCGTCCCTCCGGCGTCACGCTGATGACCCAGTAGTTCCGCGCAGCTGTCATCCGTTCCTCGACCCAACTCCACGTCAGCAGATGATCCCGCTTGGCCGGATCGATCCCGTAGCTGGCCGGCATCTGTGGCCGGGAAATGTTCGGAGAAGGCTGAGTCATGGCGATTTCCTCCACTGGCGTTAAGGATTCGATGCTATGCTCTGGCGCATCACAGGATACACGCGGAGCGTCCGGCCGTCTATGCGACTAAAGCAGGAAGAATACGAAATCCACCCCATCGACTACGATCTGCTCGATGAGTTCGCCGACCCCGACGAAGACGATGACTCGTCGCGCTCGGTCTGGACATGGCAGCGCCTCGCCCTGGCCCTGATCGCCCTGCTGATCCTGCTCTCCCTGCTCGCCTACGAGATCGCGCCCCTCATCGACATGTGGCTGAATCCGCCGCCGACGCCCGATCTGCCGCCCATCTTCGAGCCGCGCGACCGGGTGTGAATACCGCGCTCAGGGATTTCGAACCTGCACGATCTTGCCGTTGACGTTTACATTGCCGTTGGCGTCGCCCTGGAGGTTCCAGTCCCCGGCCTGCACGATGTTGAACCAGAAATCGCCCCGCGTCCGCAAACCCGGCAGCTTGAGCTTCTCCGCCAGCGCGTACAGGTTATCCCGGCGGATCTGCGCCACCCGCGTGATGAAAGTCTGCTCGGTGATGCCGTTCTGCCCCAGCCGTGATTTGGGCGGTACGCCCAACTCCTGCTCGGCTTTCGGCAGGATGAAGTTGAACTTGCCGTGCTGGATCGCCATGTCGAAGATCAACGCGCACCCCAGCGCCGACTGCACCCCGCGCGGCGCGATGCTCAACTCCATCACGCCGCCCCAGTAGCCTTCGGTCGCCACCTCGTCCTGAACCTGCTGCATGACCGCTTCCCCCGCCGCCGCGGTGAACAGCCCACGCAGCGTTGCGTCCTGCCGCAGGGACTCGTCCTTCGCGTTCAGCCGGGGTAGATACCCCCGCAGCCCGTCGGCTGTCGGCCCGCCAGAGCGTTCCAGGTAGCGGTTCAGCACCGTCATCAGGCTGCCCGCCGCCAGCGTGAACTGGAAGCGTCCATAGCTGATGATCCCGCTGTCGTAAGTCTGGTAGGTCGCGTATCCGCCGCCCTCGAAGGCCGCCGTGATGTTAAAGGCCGCCTTCCGCACGCGCTCCATCGTCCCCGGCAGCGGCGCGGCGATGGGCGCGGGGGCTGACGCGGGAGCCGGGGCAGCCGGAGCCGCAGGCATCGGCGCGGGCACAGCCGGAACCGGAGCAGGCGCGGGACTGACCGGAGCGGGAGCCGGAGCCGCCGGCGCAGGGGAAACCGCGCTGCTCCGCGTCAGCGAAAACCCGATCACAGGCTGCGCCACGACCGAATAGCCGAAGGCGCTGCCGTCTCCAACCACATCGATCAGGTCATCGCGCACCCAGCCGTCGCGTCCATCCGGGAAGCGCAACCGGAACCACTGGTAGGTCTTGCCCTGAAGGGCGGTGCTCTTGTCGTCTGCCCGGACTTCCAGCACCAGCAGGTTCGCCATCCCCACCGGGACTTTGAACATCAGCACGTAGGTCGTGTTCGGGCCGGAGCGGACATTCACTTCGACCACCGCGGGATTCTCGCGGATGCCGCGAATGGTGGCAGTAAAGGAGGTCGTCATCATCAAGTCCTCTTGGTCATATTTCAGAGTGCATGACGAATCTTAGCACGAACGCCCTCCGCCCGCTTGAACTACCCCGCCCTGCTGTACTGCGACACACTCGCCGTTGACCGAGTCAGTGATCGGCAGCAAAAAGGGCTGGTCGGAGTGACCAGCCCTGATGGGGCCAGAATTGGCGCGAACCGTGTGTGGAATTATTGCAGGACCGGCAGCGAGTGGATCAGACCGGAGAGCAGCTTGAAATCGACCGGCTTCTGAAGGTACATCAGATCGAGGCTTTCCAGCGTGGCCCGGTCGGGGCGCTGGCCGGCAGTCAGCAGAAACATCGGGCGGATATCCCCGCGCTGGCGGAGCATCCGCACCACATCGATCCCATTCACCACGCCGATCCACAGATCGACGAAGATCGCCCGCGCCGATTGGTACTGCGGCGTGTTCAACAAGGTCAGGGTGTGGTCATCGGCATCGGAAAGGTGCATGACACGGAAGCCGCGCGGCTCCATGCCCATGCTGAAGAGTTCGGCTTCCAGCACATCGTCTTCGATGTAGATGATCTCGATCTCATCCATAATGCTGATATTTATCCCCCAGCGCAGTCTGATTTCCTGCATTGCCCCTATGATACGCCAGGATTGAATCCTGTAACCTTAAGGAATTGCCTGGATTCTTATTGGAGAGTTTGAATCGATGGAGTGGGTCAGTAACCCAGGATGTCGGCGACTTCGGTGGCGGCTTGTTTGGTCGCGCCCAGGATGAAAGACATGCGGGCGTTCTTCTCCGCCAGCACCGCGACCGAGGCGCGGCCGGCGGGGTAAACGACCATGACGCCCTCTTCGCCTTCCATCAGCAGGCGTTCGAGTTCGCCCTGCTGCAAACGGCCCAGGGTGCGCTCGGCCAGCCCGATCAGCGTGGCGGACATGGCCGCGACCTGGGGGCTGCCCGTGGGGTTCTGGTGGGGGTTCTCATCGTCGCCGGGCGGGAAGGCGGCCACCAGCAGACCATCGACGTTGACGATGACGGTCGCTTTGATGCCCGCGACCGAACCGAAGAGGGTTTCCAGGGCTTTCTCCAGACGTTCCTGGCGGGTTGGCTGCTGAACCATACGGGGAAGCGCCTCACTGATGGACAGAAAAACATCGGCTGGACGATCCAACCGAAGCTGAACGCGACTCCATCAGTATACTGGAACATTGCCCCCGCCTCAACAAACCCGCGGTTGGATTCCCCTAACGATCCGCGTTCATGGCCGCGCGGCGGGTCGAATGAGCGGGCGGCGAATCTCCATTTGTTGAATGTGTCCAATGAATTTGACAAAGTGTAGATAACTCCTCATCATTTACTCACTTCTGATTCGCGCTATCTTCGCAGACGAAACACTGGGGGAACCTGGATGCGCGCGAAGTCCGCTCCATTTAGCAGCCTCATCGACCGCATGTTGGACGGGCTGCCCCTGCTGCTGGCGCTGCTGGCAGCCTTCATCGTCGCCTCGTTTTTGCTGCTGGCGTTGAACGCCAATCCGCTGACGGCCTTCCAGTCAATGCTCACCGGGGCATTCGGGACGGAGAACTCGACGGCGGAGACGCTGGTCAAGGCCATCCCGATCCTGTTCATCGGCATCGGCATCTGCGTGGCTTTTCGCGGCGGCGTGACCAACGTCGGCGGCGAAGGCCAGATGATTATGGGGGCGCTGGCGGGAACGGCCGTGGCGCTCGCGCTCGGCAGCGCGTCCGGCCCGGTCATCATCGTGCTGGCGCTGGCGGCGGGGTTCGCAGCCGGGGCGCTCTTCGCCGGGATTGCCGGGTTCCTGAAAGCCTATTTCAACGTCAACGAAATCCTCAGCACCATCATGCTGAATCAGGTGGCGGTGCAGTTGATGAACTTCCTGCTCAACGGGGTCATGCTCGACCCGGCGGAGGCTGGCATCAACCGCATCCCCAAGACAGCCCGCATTGTCGAGCAGGCCGAACTGCCCCGGTTGGCGCTGTCACTGCCGCAGGGCATCGCCTCGCTCTTCGGGCTGGAAACGGCCGAGCTGTTCGCCCGGACGCGGCTGCACAGCGGTTTGGTGATCGCGGTTCTGCTGGCGCTGCTCATCTACCTGCTGCTCTGGCGCACGACCATCGGCTACCGCATCCGCGCCGTGGGAGCCAACCCGCGGGCGGCGCGTTACGCCGGGATCAATGTCCGCCGCCAGATGGTGCTGTCGATGCTGCTGGCCGGCGGCTGCGCGGGATTGGCCGGCGTGGTGCAGGTGCTCGGCCTGCAATACCGGCTCCAAACCGATGGCTCGCCAGCCGGCTTCACGGCGGGGGCGGGCTTCAACGGGATTGTGGCGGCGCTGTTCGGCGGCCTCAACCCGGTCGGAACGATCCCGGCCTCGATCTTCTTCGGCGGTTTGCTGGTGGGCGCTCAGAAGATGCAGCGTGATCTCGGCGTCCCGGCGGCGCTCATCACCGCCATCAACGGTCTGATCGTGATCTTCGTGGTCGGCAGCCAGTGGTTCGTCCACTGGCGGGCACAGCGCCGTCTGCTCCAGGCCACCTCGCTCCAGGGCGCGGAGGAGAAGCGATGATCGAGCAAATCTTCACCGCCAGCGTCTTCGCTTCAATGATCCGGTTGGCGACGCCCTACATCTTCGCCTCGCTCGGTGAAATGTACGGGCAGCGCAGCGGCGTCCTCAACCTGGGCGTGGACGGCATCATGCTGATGGGCGCGTTCTTCGCCTTCTACGCTGTGCTGCTGACCAACAGCCTGGTCATCGGCATCCTGGCCGCCGTCGCCGTCGGGTTGATATTGGGATTGGCAACCGCCTTCATCAGCGTGACGCTCAAGGCCGAGCAGGGCATCAGCGGCATCGGCATGTATCTGTTCGGGCTGGGCATGAGCGAGCTGCTCTTCCAGAAATGGGTGGGCACGCCCAAATCGGTCGAGGGCTTCCCGCGCATCTATATCCCCGGCCTGAGCGACATCCAGTTCCTGGGAATCGGCGAAATCTTCTTCAGCCACAACCTGCTGGTGTACGTCGCCTTCGCGCTCGTGCCGATCTCGGCCTACATCCTCAACCGCACCAGCTTCGGGCTGGCGATCCGCGCCGTCGGGCAGACGCCGGAAGCCGCCGATGCGATGGGCGTGAGCGTCACCCGCGTGCGCTATACGACCGTGACGCTGGGCGGCATCCTCTCGGCCATCGCCGGTGCGTCGCTGTCGATTGCGCTGCTGGATGTCTTCCAGCAAAACCTGACCAGCGGCGCAGGCTTCATCGCCGTGGCGCTGGTCTATTTTGGCCGCTGGCGGCCGTTCGGGGTGATGACCGGGGCGCTGCTGTTCAGCTTCGTGAACGCGCTCCAGCTTCAGATCGGCGCGCTCGGCTTCGATATCCCGTCCGAATTCGCGGTGATGGCTCCGTATGTCATCACCATCATCGCGTTGGTCTTCGCCTCCAAACAGACGGAGAAGCCAACGGCGCTGACCAAGCCGTTCCAGCGCGGGGAGTGATCGCAATCCCCACCCCAAGAATCCAATGCGAATTCTAACCGCAGAGACGCAGAGGAATACGGAGGGGGACGGCAGGACAGGTGGGTTTGCATGGCATCAGGGTATGACCCTGTTCCAGATGTATAGAGTGGAGTCATGAACGAGGAGTCAAGCATGAACAAGCGGATGTTCCGAGTCGGTCTTCTCCTGATGGCTGCGATGATGCTGCTGGTCGGCGTCGTTCCGGTGGCGCGTGGTCAGGATGATGTCTTCCGTGTGGCGGCGGTCGCCCCCAGCGCCACCAACGACCTGGCCTTCAGCCAGAGCATGTTCGATGCTCTGACGATGGTTCAGGAAGAGATGGGCGCCGACAAGTTCGAGTTCACCTTCCAGGAAGGCACTTTCGTCGTCGATGACGCGGCCGTCGCGCTGCGCGAATGGGCGGCGTCGGGCGAATACGATCTGGTGATCGCCCACGGTTCGCAGTATGGCGCGATCATTGAAGAACTCGCGCCGGAATTCCCGGATGTGGCCTTCGCCTGGGGCACGGATGTCAACACCTTCGGCCTGCCGAACGTGACGGCCTACTCCGCCGCCTCGGAACAGGGCGGCTATATCAACGGCGTGCTGGCCGCTGGCATGACCGAATCCAACGTCGTCGGCGTGATCGGCCCGATTGAAGTCGGCGATGCCAAGCTGTATGTCGATGGCTTCAAGGCCGGCGTCGCGGCCACCAACCCGGATATTCAGGTCCTCGTGACCTACATCCAGTCGTTCAGCGATGTCCCGCTGGCGACCGAAGCCGCCACCACCCACGTCGCCAACGGCGCCGACATCCTGACGGGCACAGCCCAGATGGTTGTGGGGCCGATTGCCGTCGCTAAAGAGGAGAATCTGAAGTGGTTCGGCACGCAGTCCAGCCAGGCTGAACTGGCCGCCGAATCGGGCGTGGTATTCCAGGTCTACCGCTGGGACGTGGTGCTGATGGATCTGATCGCCAAGATCGGCGAAGGCACGCTGGGCGGCGAAAGCTACACGCTGACGCTGGAAAACGGCGGCCTGGAGATGCAGATCAGCGATATGGCCGAGATGTCGGAAGAAGATGTGGCCGCGCTTCAGGCGCAGGTGGACGAACTGAGCGCCCAGATCAGCGCCGGGGACATCACCGTCCTGCCGGAAGCCGAACCGACGCCGGAAGCCACGCCGGGCAGCTAGAGGCTGGCTGAAGCCTGGATGTGACCTAAACTTGAGGGACGGCAGCACTGCCGTCCCTTGTGACTCGAATAGATGGCAAGAGATCGCGTTTACGAAGAACCATTATCGAGATGAAGGTCGGGTGATGATGACGACCGCTTCTGCTGCAACCCTCCCCAGCGGCCACCGCCGCATCGATCTGCTGGAAATGCGGGGGATCGTCAAGCGCTTCCCCGGTGTGCTGGCCGTCAGCCAGGTCGATTTCGATGTCCGCGCCGGAGAAGTTCATGCCCTGCTGGGCGAAAACGGCGCCGGCAAATCGACACTGATGAAGCTGCTCTACGGCCTGTACCAACCGGACGGCGGCACGGTGCGCCTGAACGATCAGGAAGTCCGCATCCGTTCGCCGCACGACGCCATCCAGCACGGCATCGGCATGATCCACCAGCACTTCATGCTCGTGCCCTCGCTGACCGTAGCCGAGAACGTGGCGCTGGGGCTGAACAACGGGAACGGCTGGCAGCTTGATCTGCGCCGGATCGCCCGTGAACTCAGCGCCCTCTCGGAACGCTACCACCTCAAGATCGACCCCAGCCGCCCGATCTGGCAGTTGGCGGTCGGCGAGCAGCAGCGCGTCGAAATCCTGCGGGCGATTTATCGCGGCGCGGCCCTGCTGATCCTCGACGAGCCGACGGCCGTGCTGACCCCCCAGGAAGTCGATGATCTGTTCCGCATTCTGCGACAGATGACCAGCGACGGCCATGCGCTGATCTTCATCTCGCACAAGCTCCACGAGGTGCTGGCCGTCAGCACGCGCATCACCGTGCTGCGCGATGGCCGCAAGGTCGCTACGATTCCCGCCAGCGACGCCACCAAGCCCAAGCTGGCCGAGATGATGGTCGGGCGGCCGGTCGTCCTCGAATACCAGCGGGCGGCCTGCCAGCCTAACGGCGAACGGCTCAAACTGAGCGGCGTCAGCGCCTTGAGCGACCGGGGCGATTCCGGACTGCGCCAGGTGTCGCTGACCGTTCACGGCGGCGAGATCGTCGGCGTGGCCGGCGTCTCCGGCAACGGCCAGCAGGAACTCGCCCAGGTCATCGCCGGGCTGCGTCCGGTGACCGCCGGGCGCATCACCATCACCGGGCAGGAGGTGACCAACCGCTCGCCCTCGGCGGTGCGGTCGCGCGGCGTGGCTTATATTCCCGAAGAGCGCATGATCGATGGCGTCATCAAAGAATTCAGCGTGGCCGAGAACCTGGTGCTGCAAACCCACGGCCAGGAACCTTTCGCCCGCGGCGGTCTGCTGATGAACTTCAAGGCCATCGAACAGGCCTGCGCCGAAGCCATCCACGCCTACGAGATCAAGACCCCCAGCACCGAGACCGCCATCCGGCATCTCTCCGGCGGCAACATTCAGAAGCTGGTGCTGGCGCGGGAACTCTCCCGCGATCCGCAGGTGTTGATCGCCGCCCAGCCGACGCGCGGTGTAGACATCGGCGCGACCGAATATATTCACCACCGCCTGCTGGAAGAACGCGCCAAAGGCACGGCCATCCTGCTCATCTCCGAAGACCTGGATGAAATCCGCGCCCTCTCCGACCGCATCGCCGTCATGTACGAAGGGCAAATTGTGGGTATGCTGGAGAACAAGGCCAACATCGACCTCAGCCATGTCGGGGCGTTGATGGCCGGCAGCCGCCTGGAAGGAACCGAAGCGCGATGAAGCTCTGGAATCACTACCACATGCCCACCACGCTCGACGAAGCCGCCGCCCTGCTGCGCCGCTACGAAGGCCGGGCGCGGATCATCGCCGGGGGAACCGATCTGCTGGTGGACATGAAGGCCGGCGCGCATGAGCCGCATGAGGCGCTGGTGGATGTCACCCGCATCCCGGAATTGCAGGTACTCGATACGGAAGGCGAAGTCTTCCTGATCGGGGCAGGCGTGACCCATACGCGCATCGTCGCTTCGACGGCGCTCGCGGCGGCCGCGACCTGTCTGGTGGAAAGCTGCGGCGTGATCGGCGGGCCGCAGGTTCGCAACGTCGGCACGCTCGGCGGCAATGTCGCCCATGCCCTGCCCGCCGGGGACGGAACCACCTCGCTGGTGGCGCTGGACGCCGAAGCCGACATCCTCCAGCACGAACCGTTCGATGCCCGCGCGAAGATTGGAGTTGCGCTTGTTCAGGCATCGCGCGCCCACCGACCTCGCAATCTCCTCCGCGTTCGGCTCGGACGACTGCACCAGAATCGGCACGCCGGGAGCCC
>JAEUQZ010000690.1 GCA_016788965.1 Anaerolineae bacterium
TTATTCGGCCACCCTTTTCCCAAAGATGCCCTTCCCTCACTCCAACTTCGAGAAAAACGCTCCGTCACCGACCATTTGCCCAAAGGTTCCCTTGCCCGTGCTTCCAAACCCGCTCAGACTGTCCCGCTTTCGATCCCGCTTCTTGTTTGAAATGCTGGCCGCTTCTTTTTGTTCGCTTCTGTTTAGCGGAAACTAAAGTTCTTAGTCTTTCCTCTGTGTTCTCTGTGTCTTTGCGGTTAAATCTTCTTCCCTCCGATTTTATGGCGCAAAAGTAGACAAAATGTCACCCTTTCGATCTCATTTTGTGTTATCGTGGAATGGATGCACTGATTCGTGCGGACGAGGTGGATCACAGCATATATGAGAATCACAACCCATTCTCATTCTTATCGTTCTCAAGAATCTTATCGATTCCGACGAATTGTCGCCTTGCATGTAAGACCGTTGCAGCAGATGCACAACAATTGCAACTGCAACAACTGCAACAGATACTGCTGGCGAATCGACGCAGGAAGGATTGTGAGCGAAAATGGGTGTGGAAATCGAGGGTTGAGGGACCCGAAGTGGGTGAGGATCAAGAGACGATGACACTGCGTGTGCAGAACATACCGGACATTCCTGAACAGACGCGAGCAGTCGCAGAAATGGCCTTCCGCAAAGGGAATCGCTACATGCAGATGCGGGATCAGTTGGGGACGGTATTCGCGGATGAGCAGTTCGTGGACTTGTTTCCAAATGTGGGGCAGCGAGCGGAAGCGCCCTGGCGGTTGGCGTTGGTGACAGTGCTGCAGTACGCCGAGAACCTGACGGATCGACAGGCGGCGGAGGCGGTCCGCGGGCGGATCGACTGGAAGTATGCGCTGGGTCTGGAACTGAACGA
>JAEUQZ010000691.1 GCA_016788965.1 Anaerolineae bacterium
TTATGCAGACAGGCGGCAACCTCTACTATCAGCCGCGCCTCGATGCCGATCTTCTCGATTTTGTGCCGGAAACCACCAGCCTTCAGGCGGACGCGGTGAGCAGCGATAGCGCTTTTGTGCGCGTCGTCTATCGCGGCGTGCCCGGCTGGGTCGCCACCGGGGCGCTGGCGGGCGGGGTCGATCTGTCAGGGTTGAGCATCATCGCGCCAGAGACTCGCACCCCCGGTCAGGCGTTCTTCCTGCGCACCAATATCGGACAGACCGAGTGCGCCGAAGCGCCGGACTCGCTGATCGTCCAGGGACCACAGGACCTCAAGGTCGATCTGAAGACCAACGGCGCCGACATCCGCATCGGCTCGACCATCGTCCTGCGCGTCATCGGCATCAGCGACGAGCAGAAGCGTATCCTTCAGGAGCGGTTCGGGTTCGACGACGAGATCGCCGCGCTGCTGGAACTGACGACGCTCGATGGCGAGGGCATCCTCGACCCGGATACGCCGGGCGAGCAGATCGTCCCGGCGGGGTCGCGCGCCTTCCGTTGCCTGGCGATGCCGGAAGACATCGGGTTGGACCAGGACGACAACGACAACGAGGTGATTGAGGAATGCCCCTGGTTCGGGTTTGAGGACCTGCCGCCAGAAGCTATCAGGGAGTTCGGCGGCTTCGAGGGGATCACCCTGAACTATCCCATCGTCCTGCCGCTGGATGGCGCGCCGCCGACCCCGACTGATACGCCGGTCGCCGGCGTCTTCATCCCCATCGCGACCAACACGCCGCGCCCGACGAACACCCTGGTCCCAGCGACGAACACGCCGGTCTTCAGCACCAACACCTTCACGCCGGTCCCGCCGACTGCGACAGCGACGGGCACGCTGCCCA
>JAEUQZ010000692.1 GCA_016788965.1 Anaerolineae bacterium
GGTGGCGCTTGCGCGCGCGCAGGCGCCCGACGTCGCGGTGCTGGACCTGCTGATGCCGGGCGGCGGGGTCGCGGCCACGCGCCGCATCCGCGAGGTTTCGGCCGCGACCCAGGTCGTGATCCTGACCTCGTTCGAGGACGACGAGGGCGTGCGCGGCGCGATCGAGGCCGGCGCGATCTCCTACGTGCTCAAGGACGTGGATGCCGAAGCGCTGGCCGAGACCGTGCGCCGCGCCGCGCGCGGCGAGGCCACCCTGCATCCGCGCGTGGCCGCGCGCCTGCTCCACGGCATGCGCGCCGGCAGCGGCAACGCGGTCTCCGCCGCGCTGAGCCCGCGCGAGCGCGAGGTGCTGCTGCTGATCGGCGAAGGCCTCGACAACCGCGAGATCGCCGAGCGCCTCGCCATCGGCGAGAAGACCGTCAAGACCCACGTCAGCAACCTGCTGGCCAAGCTCGGCGTCAGCGACCGCACCCGCGCCGCGGTCTGGGCCTGGCGCGAGGGCGTGGTGCGGCGCCCGTAGCGCGGCTTGATTGTGCAGCCGCCACGCCCTGCGACGCGCGCCTTGCCAGCGGGCCGCACAACCTCGGGCGCGGGTGCGGATACCGGTGCAGGGGCTCCCTGGGCCTCGGCTGCGGTAGGCTGCGCGCATGATGCCGGTTCGCTCTCCCCCCTCGCGTCGCCAGCTGGTGGTCGCCACCGTCGCCGCGCTGGTCGCGGTGGCGCTCGCCGCCCTCGGCACCCTCGACTCCTGGGCCGGGCGCGAGGTCGACGCGGCGCTGGGCCGCGCGCTGCTGGCCTTCGCGCTGGCGCGCGGGCTCAACGGCGTCATCTCCGTGGTGCAGGGCACGCAGGTGGCGCTGGAGCCGGGCGGCCTCGGC
>JAEUQZ010000693.1 GCA_016788965.1 Anaerolineae bacterium
AGACTATCAGCATCATATGGCTCGGCAGGAGCGGGTTCGCCAGCGGCATTGAGATCGTCGTCCAGCGGGATGGTGGTGTAGGTTCCGGCGGGAACGGTGACGGCCACGCCGTTGGATTCGACTTCGGCTTCCCCTTCGACAAGGCTGATGGTCATGTCGCCGCCGGGTTGGGCTTGCAGATAGGCAGTCGAGCCGAGTTCGATGTTGGCGTTATTGATGGTCAGGTTGATGCGCCCTGCCCCTTCAGGCGTCTGAATGAGGATGCCGCTGTCGGGGGCTTGTTCGCAGGGGGCATCGTTGAGGCCGGTCTTGAAGTAGAAGGCCTGCATGGCCGTGTCTTGGGTGGCTGTCGAATCCGTCACCGCGTTTTCGATCTCAACATCACCGAAAAGAATGAAGGTGACGTTCTGCCCCGGCAGCGTATCCGGCAGGTTGGCCTGCACGCGCATGAGGGCGACACCCCAGACAGCCTCGACTTGGTCGAGCGGGCTGAGGATCAGGCGCTGGACATCGGCGATGTTGACAAGATCACCGGGTTGGCTGAAGTTGAAGGATTGGGCGGCGTCCTGCGGTTCGGCGGAGAGGCTGATGTTGCCGTAGCAGGCTTGATTCCGTCCGGTTCCGGAGCAGGCGCTGTCGGTGGCGGCGAGGGCTTCGCGGACGATTTCGGGACAGGTATTGTCCTGCGCGCTGACGATGACGGCTGGAATGAGCAGCAGCGCGAACACCCAGTAAATCGTCAAACGGGATAACTTCATAGGGGATACTCCTTCAGTAAATTTCTTCAAAAGGTGATTGTGCTCTCAGGATAGCGGTAAAATGGCGGGATGGTATCCGCCCTTTGACGGAAATGAACGAAAAAGCAAACGGGGCGCAG
>JAEUQZ010000694.1 GCA_016788965.1 Anaerolineae bacterium
GATTGAAACGCCGGTGAACCCGACCTGGGATGTGATCGACATCAGGGCCGCAGCCGATGCCGCCCATGCCGCGGGCGCAATTCTCGTCGTTGATTCCACCTGCGCTCCGCCGGTGATCAGCAAGCCGCTCGCCCTTGGTGCCGATATTGTTTTCCATTCCGCCACGAAATACCTGAACGGCCACAGCGACGTGACTGCCGGTGTACTCACCGCCCGTGAGGCCAGCACGCGCTGGGAAAAATTGAAAGAGGCGCAGATTGGCCTGGGCGCCACGCTGGGAAGTTTTGAAGCCTATCTCCTGATCCGTGGCCTGCGCACCCTTTTCCTCCGCGTCGAACAGGCCTCGCGCAATGCCCTGGCCCTGGCCAGGCATTTTGAAAAACATCCCAGGCTTGCCGGCGTTCTCTATCCCGGCCTGGAAAGCCACCCCCAGCACAAAATCGCCAGGAAGCAGATGACCGGCGGTTTCGGCGGCATGCTGTCCATTTTGGTGAAGGGCGACGAGACGCAAACCCGCCGCGTCGCCGGCCGCCTCAAGGTATTCACCCCGGCCACATCCCTGGGCGGCGTCGAAAGCCTCGCCGAACACCGCAAGTCCGTGGAAGGCCCAAACAGCATTGTCGCCGCCAACCTCATCCGCTTTTCCATCGGCATCGAGGATGTGGCCGATCTGATCACCGATCTGGAACAGGCCTTGGCGGAAGTCTAAGAGCTGAACCGCTGTTCAGACGGCAATTAAACAAAAATTGAAGGCATTCCCATAACCAGCGGTTCACTGCGCAAAGGGGTTCACGTTGCATTAACCTGAACAAATCCTGATGATCAAACCATTCTCAACATGAAAGGTGAGGCATCATGATAAAAAAGCTT
>JAEUQZ010000695.1 GCA_016788965.1 Anaerolineae bacterium
TACGAACCTTTGGTGGGTATAAAGGTGCTGCGTTGTCTTTTCTTGTTGAAGTTTTGACACATGTTCTCGTTGGTACTGTGTCGGATGAGAACGGGCATAAAACGGATTGGGGCAATCTGGTTATTGTAATTGATCCGGCCTTATTAAGTGACAAAAACATGTTTATCGAGCGAATTGGGAAACTTGTGAAGCGTTTGAAAAATGCAAAGCGGTTACCCGGTGTTGACGCGATACTTGTGCCGGGTGAACGAGGCAATCAGATTTACGAAGCAATTATGAAAGCTGGTGTGGTTGAAGTGGAAGATCGTTTGTGGACTGCGCTACAAAAAGCCGCAAATCACGGCTGATTTTGTATTGACATGCCTGATTCGTACTGCTATACTTCTGAAGTCAAATCAATAGGGGGTGTGGTGTAGCGGCCTAACATATTGCCCTGTCAAGGCAAAGATCGCGGGTTCGAATCCCGTCACTCCCGCAAAATAAAAAGGTCTGAGAAGTCTTCTCAGACCTTTTTATTTAGATACTAGTACTAGCTCAAATCTGAATCGTTTGTGGCTTCTTCTAACCGTAAATGATGTTGATAAGCTGCTTTGGCAATCGAATGTGAGGCGATAGGGGAGCAAATTACAACAAATAGTGCGAGGGCAGCAGCTTTTAATGTGGTTTCTGGCATGAGGATTGAAGTTCCTGCTAGTAAGCCGATTAAACCCACTGTTGCGACTTTACCGGATGCATGGATACGACAATAAACATCTGGGAAGCGAATAAGTCCTATTATCCCTAAAACGCAGAATATGACCCCGCTCCACAAAATGATAACCCCTAGAAGTTCATTGATAGGCATACTGATATCCCCTTAAAAAACCT
>JAEUQZ010000696.1 GCA_016788965.1 Anaerolineae bacterium
GAGGCGAACCAAGCACTCAGGGCAAACGCATCAAACCTTCAATCAGGTCATGACGGGTTAACGCAGTCCTGTAGGGACAGTCTTCTGGCTGTCCGCCGTATCGGACGCGCAGAAGCGCGTCCCTACGATACCTTGTAACCTTTTCTGACCCATTCATCGATTTTGATGCGTTTACCCTTGGTAGGGGCGCGTCGCGACGCGCCCGCCGTAACCGTGACGATTTTTCAGGCAGTGCGGGCGGTTCACGAGCCGCCCCTACGAGAGCGTTGATGAATTATCAATTACGCTCTAGAGCCTGTTATGAACTTTTCTCCCCTCAACCCCCCAGCCCCCTTCTCCCACAAAAACGGGGAGAAGGGGGAGTCAAGTCCCCTCGCCCCGCGCGCGTGGGAGAGGGGATACAGGGGTGAGGGGAACTTATACCGCAGAAATTCATAACACCTTCTAAGAGTATGCGCGCGATTGTGGGACTCTTCAAAAAATTCTGTTGAATTGCACCTCACCCCCTGCCCCCTCTCCATTGCATGGAGAGGGGGTGCGAGCAAGCTCGCCTGGGGGGTGAGGTCAAAGACTACATGGCTTCGTCGATGATCGCCTGCAGGTCAGCCTGCAGCGCGTCGAGTTCCGCTTCGAGGTCGATGTCCGCGCCGGTGTCGCCCAGGAGCAGCGTGGCGAAGTCCGCGAAGCGCTGCTGCGTGCGGGCGTAGTTCGGGTTGTCGGATTCGTGATGCGGGGCGGCGGCATACGCCAGGCTCTCATTGATCAGACCCCAATTGGTGACGCTGGGGAAGGTCACCGCGCGCTCGGCGAGGTAGGGTTCCTGGAGCTCGGGCAGCGCCGGGAATGCGCCGTAGACGCTCAGCAGC
>JAEUQZ010000697.1 GCA_016788965.1 Anaerolineae bacterium
TTGTTTTTGCTCGGCGGAGATGCCGGTGGTGGGTTCGTCCAGAATGAGCGTTTTGACACCGAGCGAGAGCAGGCGGACGATCTCCATCTGCTGGCGCTGACCGATGCTGAGGTTGGCGATGGGGGTGTCGGGGTCGAGTTCAAAACCGAAGCGCGCCGTGATTTCTTTCAAGCGGCGGGCGGCTGTCCGGCGAGGGAGCGAGAAACCGTCCCCACCCCCATAGATGAAGTTTTCGAGCACGGTGAAGGCGGGGACATCGAGCGGGTCTTGCTGGAGCATACCGATGCCGCAGCGGATGGCGGCCTGCGGGCCGGTGTAATCCACATGGCGGTCATCAATCCAGATTTCACCGGAGTCGAGCGGCTGAAAACCGGAAAGGATTTTCATGAGGGTGGATTTGCCCGCGCCGTTTTCCCCCAACACGCCGATCACACACCCGCCCTTAAAGGTCAGGCTAATGTCGTTGTTGGCATGTACCGGCCCAAAGCGTTTGTGAACATGGCGTAGTTCAATTTTCATAATCAGGACGTCCCAAAGGTCAAACCGAGTTCATTCAACCATTTGCGGTAGGCAATGGAGGCGCGATCCGAGCGGAGGTGCAGCTCGGCCTGCAAGTCGAGCGGAAGGAATTCCGGACGCTGCGATTCGACGATGGGAATATCCTGCGCGGTGACTTCATCTTGAAAGGCACGCAGTTGTTCTTCGGGGATTTCATGACCATAGTTCATCGCCATGCACATCCAGCCTTCGCAGCGCAGTTCATCGATGGGGGTGACGACAAAGAAGATGGAGAACTGCTGGCTGGTGAGCTTGACGAAATAGACGTTGAGGGGGCGGTAGATGCGATAGGTATAGGTGACTTCT
>JAEUQZ010000698.1 GCA_016788965.1 Anaerolineae bacterium
AAGTCGCGGAAATCTAGCATCGCGTAAGCTGGATGGATCGGCAAATCGCTTCAATGAGGCCGCGATATGGAAGTCGCGGAAATTTGATCTACCGAAACGGCAGCAACGCAGCGAATCAGTGCTTCAATGAGGCCGCGATATGGAAGTCGCGGAAATTGACTCGCCTGAACGACATCATCCTCGAGCGCGTAAAGCGGCTTCAATGAGGCCGCGATATGGAAGTCGCGGAAATCCACGTAGGAAATCTGCCGTCCATCCAGAAGGTCGTTCAGCTTCAATGAGGCCGCGATATGGAAGTCGCGGAAATTCATCCTGTGAGGGTGGTCCGGCTCAAACCACATCGGCTTCAATGAGGCCGCGATATGGAAGTCGCGGAAATAACGACACCGCTCCTGGCGCTCAGGATGTACCAAGGGCTTCAATGAGGCCGCGATATGGAAGTCGCGGAAATGAAATTGAGAACAAGCGACTTCGCGAAGCACTGAAGCGAGCGCTTCAATGAGGCCGCGATATGGAAGTCGCGGAAATTGTATTCGAGCTTGGTGCCAGTAGCCTGCTTGATAGCTTCAATGAGGCCGCGATATGGAAGTCGCGGAAATGATAAAGCTGTGCAAGCTGGTTTGGAAACGTATCACGCGCTTCAATGAGGCCGCGATATGGAAGTCGCGGAAATGTCGTAGTCCATGACGATATCGCCCTTCGACCTATTCGCTTCAATGAGGCCGCGATATGGAAGTCGCGGAAATCGGTGAAGGCTTAGACGGCTTGCAGTTCCGGTCGTGCACGCTTCAATGAGGCCGCGATATGGAAGTCGCGGAAATCTGCATTCGATGAGGAAAAGGAATTTCCGCAATCGGCTTCAAT
>JAEUQZ010000699.1 GCA_016788965.1 Anaerolineae bacterium
CACCCCCGGCACGGTCGGCCCCGAGCCGGTCGAGACGCGCTTCGGTTTCCACGTGATCCGCGTCGAGCGCCGCATCGACGGCCGCCCGCTCGCCTTCGAGCAGGTGCAGGACAAGATCGCGCAATACCTCGCCGACACGGTGCGGCACACGGCCATGCGCCAGTACCTGCAGGTGCTGATCGGCAAGGCCGAGATCAGCGGCATCGAGCTGGAGGGCGTGGGGGCGGGGTCGCCGCTGGTGCAGTAGTCAGACGCGGCTATCCTCGGCTTTCCGACCGAGGATGCCGCGATGCACCCGAGCCTGAACCTGCCCCCGGCCACGCTGCGCCGCTTCTGCGAGCAGCATCACATCCACCGGCTGTCGCTGTTCGGCTCCCAGTTGCACGGCAACGCCGGCCCGGACAGCGACATCGACCTGCTGGTCGAATTCGACCCGGCCCACATTCCGGGCCTGATCGCACTCGCCGGCATGGAACAGGAATTGTCGGCCCTGCTCGGCGGTCGTCGCATCGACCTGCGCACGGCCGCCGAATTGTCGCGGTATTTTCGCGAGCAAGTGCTGAATGAGGCACAGGTTCAGTATGTCGGCGACTGAACCGGATCGCTGGCGATTGCGGCACATGATCGAAGCCCAGTAGGGTGCGCATTTATGCGCACGCGGATGTTTGACGCTTGGCGGCGTGCGCATAAATGCGCACCCTACATGACTGTCGCTGTTCGGCTCCCAACTGCACGGCAACGCCGGCCCGGACAGCGACATCGACCTGCTGGTCGAATTCGATCCGGCCCACATTCCGGGCCTGATCGCACTCGCCGGCATGGAACAGGAATTGTCGGCCCTGCTCGGCGGTCGTCGCAT
>JAEUQZ010000069.1 GCA_016788965.1 Anaerolineae bacterium
CAGAGTCCAACTGTGTGCATTTCATCTTCGTGGTAGGGCCGTCTTCTTCGCTGGGACACATGGCTTTGACGCATCAAACAGCTTTGAGAACGCGGTCGGGGTTTCGCGTCCCAAACCCTGGCGCCCAAAACGTGAAATGCACCGAAAAACATCTAATGATCAGTCATGGAAAATCCGAGCATTGGCGATCATAGCTTTGGAGTCCTTTGCAGCCGAATACCGTGATTTCTGTATCAGCATCCGCATCGAATCGCTCCCTGCAGTAAGAGGCCGTCCCGGCCGTTTACTTTGCGTTTGCCTTATCTTTGCGCCGTCCCCGTCTGCCCTGCGTGGTCTTCGCGCCCCTCACGGCTTCGCGGTTAACTTCTTCCTACCCACTCCTAACCCCAAGACTGACAATAATGTCACCCTTTCCCGCCCATTTTGTGCTATCGTAGGGATAGGGAAGGGTAGGGAGGACGCCCTTCTGGGCGTCCTCCACCCCCCGCTGCACCTTTACAACCTATCAAACGCGATTATCGCATCCCATCGTTGTTGCAAATTTCATGCAGTTGCAACTGCAACTTTTTCAACTTTTGCAACATTTCGCCGATTTGTATTTGCGGTATTTGCAGTATTTGAGGCAATCGCCGCCTTGCATGTAAGGACGTTGCCGCCCGTTTGCCGTTCCGCAACTGCCGCAATTGCCGAAATTGCCGCCATTTCCGCAACAATCCGTCCGGCATGGACGACATTTCGGACGATTCTCAAGATTCTCACATTCTCATTCTTATCACTTTTCTCATCGATCATCGCATTTTTCTATCAACTATAAACTATCAACTATTAACTTTTTCCCCCTCACTGACACAAATGACATCGGCGTCACTGACGGCACTGACGACATTGCCGCCATTTGCGACACTTCACAATCCATCTTGTATGGCTATAAGTTATCGACTAATAGAGGGTGTTGTTTTAGGGGAGAATCCCGGACGCGCCGTTGCGCGTCCCTCCAATCACAGTCCGATTCGGGCTGTCAATCCCCTAGCGGCTGACCATGCGGCGGTCGATGAGGTCGCCGAGGGCGGCTTCGTCGTCGTCCAGGCGGGCGCGGAGTTCATCGAGTTCGGCATCGGTCAGCGAATCGAGCATCTGGTTGACGCGATTGCCGCGCTTGGATTTGATGGCGGGGGCGGCAGCACGCATGGGCGCGGCGGCTTCGACAGGGCCGGCACTGCGCCAGATGAAAAACGTACTCAGAGCAGCACCGACGATCAGCAGCGCCGCGAGGATGACCAGCGCAGGCATGTTGGAGGCCATCTGGTTGTTGATGGTGGCGGTGGCCTGGTTGATGGTGCTCATCACGGCCTGATTGACCTGGGGCAGCGCATCGAGGTACTGCTCCGGGCTGTTGTAGTCGAGGGTCGGCCAAACGCCGGTGAAGTCCAGGCTGACGCGGGTCAGTTCGCCGGCCAGATTGTTGAGCATGGTCACAACGGCGATCCAGACCACCGCCGTGGCGAAGAATCGTCCCCAATCACGCATGATGTGTTTCTCCTCGAATCTATTGGCGGTCTTTACGAGCCTGCTGGATCAGGTCTTCGATGGAAACCTGCTCACCGTCGTTTTCGGCCATCAGGCGGGTGCGAAGCTGCTCCAGTTCGTCGGAGTCCATCTCGTCCAGGAGGCGTTCGAGGCGGGAACGGCGCTTGGCTTTTTCAGTCTCTACCACAGGGGCGGCGGTGCTGCCCGCCCGCCAGACGGCGCGTGTGCCGCTGGCGGCTGAGAACCCAAGCACCATCATGATGAAAACCAGCGGCACGCTGTCAATGAACATGGCGTTGGCAATAGTCAGGACAGCGACGATGGCAAATGCCACCCAGATGAACATGGTCGCGGCCAACCGCATCGGCGCTTCAGGCATCGTCATAACCACCTTTTGTTCGTTATGTTGATTCATCAATACGCAGCGGTCGGGCGTCGGGTTGCAGACGATCTGAGAAACCGCTGAGACTCGCCGCGCTGCTCATAGTCTTCCCAGTATAATGCCGTACTCTGAAACGCAAGACGATCCGCCAGAGGGCGGATTTTCGGTAGGCGAACGACAAACGAACAGCGTATTTGATTATTCACAGGGTAAATGATGACGACAGGAATGATGCAAGGCAAGACCGTCCTGGTGACCGGGGCGACGAGCGGGATCGGCAAGGTGACGGCGCTGGAATTGGCGCGGATGGGGGCACAGGTGGTGATCGTCGGGCGCAGCGCCGAGCGGTGCGCGGCGGTCGTCCAGGAGATTCAGGGCAAGACCGGGAACGGGCAGGTCGAGGCGCTGGTAGGCGATCTTTCGCTGATGCGGGAGACGCGGCGCGTGGCCGAGGAATTCAGAGCGCGGCATACACGGCTTCATGTGCTGGTCAACAATGCCGGGGCGATTTACGACAAGCGGCAGGAAACCGAAGAAGGACTGGAAAAGACCTTCGCGCTCAACCATATCAGCTACTTTCTGCTGACGACCCTGCTGCTCGATCTGCTCAAGGCGAGCGCCCCAGCGCGGGTGGTGAACGTGTCGTCGGGGGCGCACACGATGGGCAAGCTGGACTTCGACGATCTACAGAACCAGAAAAACTACGGCATGGGCGGGTTCAGGGCCTATGGGCAGTCCAAGATGATGAACATCCTGTTCACCTATGAGCTGGCGCGGCGGCTGAAGGATACGGGCGTGACGGCCAATGTGCTGCATCCCGGCGCGGTGGCGACGGGCTTTGGGCGCAACAACCGGGGGCTGTTCAACCGCATCTTCGCGCTGCTGGGGCCGTTCATGCTGACGCCCGAGCGTGGGGCGGAGACGAGCATTTATCTGGCATCGTCGCCGGAGGTCGAGGGCGTGACGGGGCGGTACTTCGAGCGCAAGAAGCCGATTGCCTCCGCGCCAGCGTCATATGATGAGACAACGCAGCGGCGGCTGTGGGAGGTCAGCGAGGAGATCACTGGGCTGCGGGAAACGGTCGGGGGGTAGTCGATCAAGGTTCCTCAGATTCGGGAAACCAGCGGAGCCAGAGGCGGCCGGTGAGGTAGCCGAAGAGGGCGGAGCCGACCAGCAGGCCGATGGGCAGGCCGCGGATGATGGGCAGGGCAGTCAGGAAGCCGCAGATGCCACCGCCGATGAGGTTGGCGGTGATCCACCAGAGGCGACCTTCCGGTGGACTGTCGATCAAGCGGGATTGGGCCGCGCCGACCGCCCCGCCGAGGATAGCTCCCGCGACCAACGCGGCGGCGTTCCAGCCGCCGAGCAGGGCGGCCAAGCCACCAATCAGGCTGGCGGGGATTAAACCGAGGGCGGCTCCGGCGAAGGTCAGGCCGAGCCAGCGGCGGTCGGATGTGCCGCCAGGATGGAGCGCCCAAAGCTGGGCGGCTCCGAGGGTCAGTCCGGCGATGATCCCTGCCCCGGCGAAACAGACTGGATTGAGCAGGCCGAGATAGAGGCCGACCGTCCAGCCGAGGACATTGGCGAGCAGCCAGCGCCGCATAAAGCTGCGGCGCAGGGCGGCCTTCAAACGGTTGAGATAAGCAGAGATGGGCGGCTCCGTTCAGGCGTCCTGCTGGCGTTTGAGCCGGGTTGCTTCGACCTTGCGGAGGACGTTGGCGATTTTGACCGGGCCGACGGGTTTGGGCGCTTCCGGCTCGATCATTTCCGGGGTGGGCGGGGCCGGGTTCGGCGCGGAATCGGCTTCGGTAGTGGCAGCGGGCGTTTTCCCGGCGCGGCGCTGGATTTCCGCGGCCATGCGGCCATCCTGCTCCATCTCCCAGTAGATGCTGTTCCAGTAGATCAGTTTGGCGGCGCGGAGGGCGGCTTCCTGCACTTGGGGTACGGGGTCTTCCAGATGGGCCTGGGCCAGATAAGGCAGGGCTTCGGGGTTGTTCGCCAGGACTGCCAGATCGAGGGCGGCTTTGGCGCGGCGTTCGGCGTCAGGGTCGGACTGCATCCGGCGCACCAACGCTTTGATGTCGGTGTTGGAGGGGCGGGTGGCGGGAGTGCGGGTCTTGCCGATGCCGGGACGCTCTTCGCCCAGGGTCGAGGACAGGACATCGGTCATTGGGCCAACGGTCATGGCGCTGGAGACGGCTCCCTGCATCCCGAACAGGGCCACATTGATGGCGACCCCTTTAGCGAAACTGCCGAGGCGTTCCCCCTGCTGGCGGATCAGGTCGGAGTCCATGCGGGTCTGCATCTGGCGGAGAATGTGGGCTTCGTCCGCATTCTCACTGCGGAGCGTTTCAATCTCGTAGTCGATGTGGAAGTAGTGGATGATGGCTTCGAGGGTCGAATAACCGCCGTGTCTGGCGGCCTGGAGGCGCTTGCCCGCCCAGGCGATGGCGGCCTTCACCGCAGGGTGTGTTTCGGCTTTGAATTGGGCGGTCAGGGCATCGAGGGCATCGACCTCATCGAGCATACCGAGGATGCGGGCGGCGCGGGCACGCACGACCGGTTCTGGGGCGCGGAGGTCTTGTAAGAAGGTATCCAGTTTCATGTCGTCCTCCGAAGAGTCTTACACTTTCTTACAGTATAGTCCTGACGGTTGCATTCGGCTACAGAAGAAAGTGTGAAATTTGGGTTAGGACGTGGGGCGATCCTCACCTCCATGAAATGGCATCACAGCCCAAGACGAAAATCCAATGCAATACCACCACAGAGGCACAGAGGACACAGAGATCATACAGAGAGTGTGAGGGATATAGAGAGCAGCGGGAAACGGGGCGATGGGCTTCGCCCCGTTGGAAGACATGGAGGAGGTTAGCCGGAGAGCAGGCGGGCGTTCTCGCTGTCCCAGAAGACATTGACGAGATCGCCCTTCTGGAAATAGGTATCGGAGCGCAGGCCGTAGTTCTGGACGCGGACGATGACCTCGATGGTGTAGTCCTTGCCGATGCCGACGCGGTAACGGGTGTCGGTTCCGATATAGATGTCCTGAAGGATTTTGCCGGTCAGGATGGTGATATCGGGGTCTTTCAGGAGGGCAGTCTTGTAGCCTTCGGCGCTATCGCTGCTGCCATCGGGGTACTTCATCGGGCCGCTGATGGGGAAGAGGTTGAGCTTCTCCGGGCGGACGGCGACGGTACAGGTTCCGCTGGATGACCCGTTGGATTCGGTGATCACGGCGCGGATGGAGATGGAGTCGTCGAGCTTAATGACGCCGAACTGCCCCTGGCGATCCACGAGAGCGCCTTCGATGAAGTTGGTCTCGCCGATGAAGTCGGCGACGAATTTGGTGGCGGGCGTTTCGTAGATGTCTTCCGGTGTGCCGACCTGGAGGACTTTGCCGCGATCCATGACGGCGATGCGGTCGGCCATGGTCATGGCTTCTTCCTGGTCGTGGGTGACGAAGACGAAGGTAATGCCCAGGGTCTTCTGCATGGCCTTGAGTTCGTAGCGCATGTCCTCGCGGAGCTTGAGGTCAAGCGCTGAGAGCGGCTCATCCAGGAGCAGCACGGCGGGGCGTTTGACGAGGGCGCGGGCCAGCGCGACGCGCTGCTGCATCCCACCGGATAGCTGGCGGGGTTTGCGGTCGGCGGCCTGGGGAAGCTGCACGAGTTCCAGGGCTTCCATAGCGCGGCGGCGGGATTCCCTGCGGTCAACGCCTTCCATTTCCAGGCCGAACATGACATTCTGGATGGCGGTCATGTGCGGGAAGAGGGCGTAATCCTGGAAGACGGTGTTGACGGGGCGGTGAAAGGGCGGGACATCCTGGACGGCCTTGCCGCGGATGAGGATTTGCCCGGAAGAGGTATCGTCGAAGCCGGCGATCATCCGCAGCGTGGTGGTCTTGCCGCAGCCGCTCGGCCCCAGGAGGGCAAAGAATTCGCCGTCGTAGATTTCCAGCGAAACATCATCGACCGCGCGCACCAGGCCGTCCTTGCGCGGCGCAGCGAATTCCTTGATGACGTGTATCAGTTCGACATCTTTTTGGGTCATGGCTTTTACTCACCCGGAACATCCCATGGGGGTAGGGAGGAACACCCCAGGCCGATCCCTCGCGCGAGGGATTGTGACACAGATTACGCTGCCCGACAAGGAATTTGCAGCGGCATGGCCTGAACAGCGTCAGGCCGTGCCGCTGCATCGTCTCACGCTGTGCGATGTCAGCCGCCGAACCTGACCTTGATCTCGTCCCAGGCGTCGTTGTAGACCGATTCCACATCGGGCGCGACGGGTTCGATCTGGTAGAGGCGGGCGCGGACTTCCGGCGGCGGGTAGAGGGCCGGGTTATTCAGGTATTGGGGCAGGATCAGGCCGAGATCGAGCGCCTGCTGGTTGGGCGTGCCATAAACGACGAAGTTGCTGATGTCGGCGCCGACCTGGGGATGGAAGATGTAGTCGATGAAGGCATGGGCCAGCGGGATATTCTGCGCTCCGACCGGGATCGCCAGGTTGTCGGTCCAGAGACCGGTTCCTTCGCTGGGGATGCTGTAGGCATACTCAGTGGCGCAGTTCGGATCGGCGGCGCACTCGGCAATCAGGCCGAAGACGTTGCCGTTGTAGTCCACGGCGATATCGACTTCGCCACGGGCGAGGAGTTCTTTGGAGTTGCCCATGACGATGGCCTGGACGTTGCCCGAATTGGCGATCAGCAGGTCTTTGGCGGCGTTGATCTCATCGGGGTTGGTGCTGTTGGGGCTGTAGCCCAACTGGACGAGGCCAATCGCCAGCATGGAGCGCAGGTCTTCCAGCCAGGCGACGTTGCCGTCGTACTCGAACATGTCTTTGTAGCTGGTGATCTCGCGGCCGGTGGCGGTCTTGTTGTAGGCCAGTCCGACCGTGCCCCACTGGTAGGGGACGGTGTGGGCGTTATCGGCGTCGTACCAGGGATCGGTGAGGTCGGGGCTGAGATTGGCAAAGTTGGGGATGAGGCTCTTATCGAGGGTTTCCAGCAGACCCTCTTCGATCATGATGGCAACCATGTAGTCGCTGGGCACGATGATGTCATAGCCGGGGTTGCCCTGGCGCAGTTTGGTGACCAGCTCTTCGTTAGTGAAGTAGACATCGTAGGTCACTTTGATCCCACAGGCGGCCTCGAAGTTGGCGACGGTATCTTCGGCGATGTAGATCGACCAGTTGAAGACATTGAGGTTCTGGCCTTCAAAGCCGGGCGGGCAGACCCAGGGAGCCAGCGGCTCCGGCGTGGCATCCTGGGCGAGAGCCGGTGCTGTGAAAGCGGCCAGCAGCACGACGATCACGAGCCAGCGAAATGGGTGACGCATCTGGTTGTCCTCCTCAAACTAATCTCTGAATGTCATAGGCCAATCGGATGACGGGGATTGTAGCGTGTTTTGGGGCGATGGCGGCATCGTCAGAAGCGGACAAGAACAAGGCAGGCGGGGTTGTCAAAGGACGCAGCGAGGGCCGCGTCCTTTGCAGACCAATGAGGCTTAACGGCTGAGGGCGATCTTCACTTCGTCCCAGGCGTCGCTGTGAAGCTGTTCGGCTTCGGGCGGGATCACGAGGTAGAAGAGCCGCTGGAGGGCGGCGTCGTCGGGGTAGATGCCCTTGTTTTCGAGCATGACCGGATCGATCAGTCCGGCGTCGATGGCGGCCTGGTTGGGCGAGGGATAGGTGGTGTAGTTGGCGATGCCGGCGGCTACGACCGGGTCCATCAGGTAGTCGATGAAGGCGTGAGCGAGGAGGGGATTGGGTGCATCGACCGGGATGCCGATGAAGCCTGATGAGAAAGCTGTGCCCTCTTCCGGCAGGACGTAGACGTAATCGTCGCAGGCACAGTCCACGCTCAACTGGAAGATGTCGCCGTTGTATTCGATGACGGCATCGACTTCGCCACGGGCGAGGAGTTCCTGGCCGTCGTCGCCAGCAATCACGGCCACGTTGTCGCCGTGGGCGATGAGGTAATCGCGGGCGGCGGCGATCTCGTCGGGGTCGGCGGAACTCGGATCGAAGCCGGACATGAGCAGGCCAAAGGAAATCATCGAGCGCGAGTCATCAATCCAGGCGACGCGACCGGGATAGTTGAAAAACTGATCCCAGGTGGTGATGGGTTCGTCCACGGCGGTGGCGTTGTAGCCGATGCCTATCGTGCCGGAGAGGTAGGGGATGGTGTACTTGTTGCCAGGGTCGAAAATGCTGTTCTTGTAGGCGTCGCCGATGTTGGCGAAGTTGGGGAGGTTGCTGTAATCGAGCGGTTCGAGGAGTTCTTCACGGATCAGCGTGAGGACGCCGACATCGCTGGGAACCACAATGTCGAAGCCAGGATTGCCCTGGCGCAGGCGGTTGATGAGCATGTCGTCGCTGTCGTAGACATCGTAGACAACCCTCACGCCGCACCGTTCTTCAAAGTCAGAAACCGTAGTTTCGCCGATGTAGGTACTCCAGTTGAAGACATTGATCTGCTGCCCCTGGAAGCCCTCCGGACAGACCCAGCTAGGGTCAGGTTCTTCGTCCTCGGCAGCGACGACGCCCAGCGCCGCCAAAGCTGTGAGCAACACCATCACCAACGCGCGAATCATGGACGGTTTTCTCCTTGATCTGACAACGATCCGAACGAATTGTTTCGATGGGCGCGGCGCACCCGGTTCACGCCTGAAAACAGTGGCAGCAGGTTCATCACCCGCTGCCAACAGCTTACAGATTCAATTGAGCAGGCTGGACGGTTTAGTTCCCCAGGCGGATCTTGACCTCATCCCAAACATTGGCGTAGGTCCCTTCCGTATCCGCGTTCTCGGCCACCCAGAAGAGGCGCTGGAGCTTCTCTTCGGTCGGGTAGATGCCGGGATTGGCGAGCATCGCTTCGTCGATCAAGCCCTGATCGATGGCGGCCTGATTGGGCGAGGCGTAGGAGGTGAAGTTGCTGATGTCGGCGCCGACCTGCGGATCGAGGATGTAGTCGATGAAGGCGTGGGCCAGCGGGATGTTCTGCGCGCCAACGGGGATGGCAAGGTTATCCGCCCAGACATTGCCGCCTTCTTCTGGCACGACGTAGCGGTATTCCTGGTCGCAGTTCGGGTCTTCTTCGCAGGCGGCGATGATCTGGAAGATGTCGCCCATGTATTCGACGGCCATGTTGACTTCGCCACGGGCGAGGAGTTCCTGGCCTTCATCAGGGGCGATATAGGAGACGTTGCCGCCCTTCTCGATCAGGAAGTCCTTCATCTGGTTGATCTGATCGGAATCGGTGGTGTTCGGATCGATGCCGAGTACCAGTCCGGCAAAGCCGAGCATTTCGCGCTTGGCTTCCAGCCAGGAGACGGGGCCGGCATAATCGAAGAACTGGTTCCAGGAGGTGACTTCTTCACCGACGGCGGTGAAGTTGTAGCCGATTGCCATCGTGCCCCACTGGTAGACGACGCTGTAGGTGTTGTCCGGATCGAAGGGCGGATCGACGAACTGCGGGCTGAGGTTGGCAATGTTGGGGATGAGGCTCTTGTCGAGCGGTTCCAGCAGTTCCTCGCCGACCATGATCTCCAGGGTGAAGTCCGAGGGGACAACGATGTCGTAGCCGGGGTTGCCCTGGCGGATGCGCGTGAGCAGTTCATCGTTGCCACCATAGACATCGTAGGTCACGCTCACGCCGCAGAGCGTCTCGAAGTTGGAGATGGTATCCGGGGCGACATAAGTAGACCAGTTGTAGACGTTCAACGACTGGCCTTCAAAGCCCGCCGGACATGTCCAGGTGGTCTTGATCTCATCCTGTGCCAGGGCGGGGACGCCGACGACCAGCATCAGCAGACCCACCATCAGCACAATCAGTTTTTTGTTCATTGCAAATGCCTCCTCAATCACGGTTTTGTACCCAATACACCGGATGCAAAGAATACCGCAACTGGACGCCCCTGCAAGGGTCGTTATCCAGATTCTCATCCAGCAGAACGGTCATCAACGGGCAGCACAGGTGTGTCCCCAAACAGTCCGACTCGATGTCCGATTCACCAGACGGAAAGTTAGTGCAAGAGGATGCAACTTTTGAGGCGTTTCGCAGTCGTAATTGATAGGGAAGCCTGGGTCATGCACATGAAGTTCAAAGGACTTGCGCTGCACTGCGAAAAGAGGCTGAAGAATGCTATCATTCCCTTCTGCCAATGGCATGGCATGACATCTATCTCCTATCAGGAAACTGCTGATGATCGTGATCGTACTGCCTGATATTGCAGAAGAAGACCATTTGATGATGCGGGCGCGACGCGGGGATAAAGAGGCTATGCGCGCAATTTACCAGAGGTATTTTTCACCAGTGTACAACTTCATCCGACTGCGCGTAGATGATGGTCCTCAGGCCGACGATCTGACCAGTGAGGTATTCGTCAAGCTGATTACTGCTTTCCACGCCGGCAAAGCACCCCGCCAGAGTTTGCGCGGCTGGCTCTTCCGTGTGGCGCGTAACGTTCTTTATGACCACTTTGGTGGGGGACAGAAGTACACCGAAGAAGCTCTGGAGGAGTGGGTCCCCGCCTCCCAAGAAGACAGCGATCCAGAAATCCGGCTGCTGCAACTCGCGGATTCGCGGCGAGTACGCCAGGCGATAGAGCGTCTTTCGACCGACCAACAAGAAGTGCTGGTATTGCGTTTTGCCCAGGGATTGAGCGTGGAAGAAACTGCTGATCTGATGGGCAAGAACGTGAACACAGTCAAATCATTACAATTCCGCGCCGTGAATGGGCTGCGGAAAATGTTGGGCAGCAATTAGGGACACATCGATGGCAAGCAACGACCTTAGCAATGCTTTTGACGAATGCCTGAGTCTGATGATGCGCGGTCAGACGATTGAACAAGCCATTGCGCGTTACCCTCAGTTCGCAGGTGAGCTGCGGGTGCTGCTGGCCGCCCGCGCGATCGTTCCGCGCTATGAACTACCTGAAGCTGAGGTGCTGGCAGCGCAGGCACGCATCCAACCGAGGATCGATCAACTGATCGACGACCTGCCCGAACGTCGCTTCCCGCCCTGGTGGATTCTGGTAGTCATTGCAGGGGTGATCGTGCTGCTCATCATGATTTTCTCGCTGGTGAGTGGCGGAGGTGATGACGACAGTCCGACCGCAACTGCGCCGGCTTCAGCGGCCTCGGCGACGGTCATTGCCAGTCCGACGCCCGATGCTACGACCCCGTCATCAGCAAACGTTACTGCCAGTCCGACGGCGACAGCAACGGCAACCCAGACACCAACTGTCACCTCGACACTGACAGTGACCGCAACGCCGACGCACACGCTGACTACAGCACCGACAGCTACGCTGACCCTGACCCGAACGCCCACACTACGGCCAACCGCAACCCATGTCCCAGCAACGGCAGTCCCGCCCACTCAGGAACCACCACCTCCGCAGGAACCACCACCTCCTGGTGGGGATGATGGCGGCGGGGATGACGATGGGGGTGGGGATGATGATGGCGGCGGGGATGACGATGGCGGCGATGGTTAACAATCCCAATGATTGCCTGGTCTCCGCAGACACCTGACCTCATGGAAAAAGCCTGCACCACTCTGGGCGCAGGCTTTTTTGTGTCAGGGATCAACTTGTTTAGTCACTGTCCTCGTCAACATCGCTATCGTTGTCGGCATCGCTGTCCCCATCCTGATCCTCCGGTGGTGATGGTTCTGCCGGTGCGGAGTTGATGGCGAAGACACCTCTGCTGTCGCCGCTGTCTGATTGTGGAATGTCACTCTCCCGATCAGCACGAGGGGGGTCTTCAGGGTTTTCTTCCGCTTGAGGATTGTTTTTCACGTCCATGTCACCAGAGGGGTCGGGTTCACCTGTAATGAGCATATCCGAACCCTGATCCTCATCGCGGTTGCCATCGACATCGACGATAATGTCAGCTTCTTCGGCACTTTCTGCCCCTGAATTCTCCTGCCAGTTTGGGTCGGGCTGCTTATCGCTACGATAGGGGTTCGGGCCGAGGTCGATCAGCGCAGCGAAGGGGATGATGCTGCTGTTGGCCGGAACTTCGCTGATCCAGGTTGGGGACTGAGGCGGTTCGGTTGGCTTCGCCTGAGCGATTTCCAGACCGAGCGACGGCCAGATCAAGAAGGCAAACACGACCAGCAGCACCAGATGAACAGGCAGCAGCAGACTGCTCAACCGCAGCAGATCGCGTGGGGCATAGGTTGGCCCTTCCACTTTGGCGAACATGGCAACCGGTTTGGCGCTCACCGGGAGCGTCAGACAGAAACCGGTGGCGGCAGCGGTCATGAAGGCGAAAGTGGTCGGGGAGAAGCCCAGGGCCGTTGCGAGAAAAATCACCAGCGGGATGATGACCGAGGCACGGGAACTGCGTGAGGTGATGATCAGATGCGACAGCAGACCAAAAGCAGCGACTATCCCAACAGACAGCAAGGGCGAATCGGTAAGCCCACCCTGGAAAATGGAGAACAGGTTGTCGACTAACCATTGCGCGCCGCCGGATTCGATCAGCGCCTCGCCCAGTTCTAGTGTAGCGGCCATGAAGATCAACATACCCCAGTCGACTTCTTTCAGAGCGGTCTTAAAGGAGATGACATTCAGCATGGGCGCGGTCAGGATCAAACCGCCGAGTAAAGCGATCAAGGTGCTGTTCACACCATGAACCGTCTCCGTTGCCCACAATGCTACGAGGGCAAGGGTGACGCCGGATACGATCCACTCGGCGCGCGACCAGGGCTTGCGCTGGGCAATGGTATCACCTGTGAGATTCAGACGGGCGGCGCGGTCCTGCCGGGTGGTGAATAGAAACAGGATAGCAAGCATGGCTGCAAAACTGCTGGCGATGGCAAAAGGAAGCCCCATTGCCAACCAGCGACCAAAACCGAGGTATTCCCCGCCTGTGCGCCAGAGGATATCGGCGGTGATGAGGTGCGCGCCTGCGCCGATCAGCGAGGCAATTGCCGACAGGAGGATGACTGCTGGGAACAGCAGCGAGAGTGCTTTTGCCACGCGGTCATTGGGCATGACGGCACGGATCGCCAGGAAGACCGGCAGCATCAGCGCGGCGCGTCCAGAAGTGGAGGGAACCAGAAAGGCTGTCGCAATCAGGACAATCGTTAGCAGGACAAAAAGCTGACGCACGTTACTGGCATAACGGGTGACCCACAGCGCCATACGTTCGGAAAGGCCGGAGACTTTGACCGCAGCGGCGATGATGAACGAGGCAAACATCAACCAGATGAGCGGGTCGCCCAGGGTTTCAAAGAACTCAGAGGGTTCATCAATGCCGGTGGCGGTGAAGACAATCGCGGCCGCCAGGGCAATGTAGGTATCATTGATGTCGGTCAGCGTCCAGCCGACGATAGCCAGACCGAATGTGATGAAGGCAACTTTGGCATGAATGCCCAGGTCAGGGATGCTTGCAATGATGAGTACAATGGCGGCGCTGATAAGGGCAGCCAGCGCGCGTCTGGCGTATGTTCCTGAATTAAGACCAGTTCCGGTTGTGGTCGAAGCAGTCGATGCGGACATGATGGCAGACTCTCATTCATGATAATCAAGGCGGCTGCTCAAGCCGCCTGTCAGGACACAGGATGAAGTGAAGCGGTCAGGCGCTCTTGTGTTCGGCCAGACGATAGCCGATCATCACTTTTCGCATGGCATGTTCAGCAGCATTGGTGAGGTAGTCCCCGGCGTGTTCAAGGGCATGTTCCAGTGTAATTGGGGCGGGGATAATGCTGGCGAAAGCATCAATACCATGCCGGTAATTGTCATCGACCCCGCTGCCGAGAGTTCCGGCAAGGACGATCACCGGGAGGCCGTACTGTTTGGCGCGGCGGGCGACTTCTGCCGGAACTTTGCCGTGAGGAGTCTGGAAGTCGAGCGAACCCTCGGCGGTCAGCACCAAATCGGCATTCTGGAGGAGGGTGTTCAGATCAAGATAGCGCATCACGATATCGTAGCGGGGATGCAGGGTTGCGCCGAGGAAAGCGACCAATCCCGCACCTAATCCGCCGGATGCGCCGCTGCCGGGGATTTCCCGCACATCAACGCCCAGAACGTTCTCGATCACGCTGGCAAAGTTTTCGAGGGCAGCCGACATCCGTTCCACCATCTCTGGGGAGCCGCCTTTTTGCGGTCCAAAGACTCGGGCGACGCCCTTCGGGCCACACAGGATATTTGTCCAGTTGCAGGCCACATCGATCTGAACGTACTTCAAACGGCGGTCGAGGTTGCTCAGGTCGATCTGCGCCAGCCGGGACAGCTCTGCACTACCGCGGCTGATCGGATTGCCGGCAGAATCCAGCAGCTTGGCGCCCAATGCCTGCGCCATGCCTGCGCCGCCGTCATTGGTTCCGCTATCGCCGCAGCCGATGAGGATGCGTTTGACGTTCAGGGAGAGCGCATGTTGGATGAGTTCGCCTACACCGTAGGTCGTGGTGGACAATGGATTACGTTGGTCACGCGGGACGAGTCGCAGCCCGGCGGCGGCGGCCATCTCGATGATGGCCGTGCGCTGCTCGGTACCACCCAGGATGCCAACAAAGGCGCGCACCGACTGACCGACCGGGCCGGTCACAACGACGGGATGCATTGTACCCCCGGTCAGCTTAACCAGCGCTTTGGTGAATCCTTCACCTCCATCCATCAGAGGGACTTTGGTGATGATGGCATCCGGCAGCACCCGCATAACGCCATCGGCGATGCAGTGAGCAGCTTCTTCAGCATCCAGACTTTCCTTGAAACCTGATGGAGCGATCACAACTTTTAACATAACCTCTGCAACTCCTTAACGAAAGCTTCACAATCGATGCCTAATCGACTGGATGGGCCGCGTAAAGTTGCAGGCATTTACGAATTCTTATCTGCGTCTCATCTTTGCGAGGATCGCCGCAGAAGCACCGCAGCGCGCAGACCACCGGAAACCGCAGACGCGGGGTCTGGGTATTCCGGCGGTTCAGCTAAGGCTACTCCAAGATTTTAGCTATCCAATTCACCCCTGCCCATTGTACGGAGAAGGGCTTTGACTCCCCCTTTCTCCGCGTGCGGGGAAAGAGGGCTGGGGGGATAGGGGTTCAAAATGGAGCATTATTTTCTTGGAACAGCCTAAACAGGCAGATAGACAGCTTGTCAGCGCGGAACAGCGGTTTCGGCCTGATCCCAACCGGAGCCGTAGTTGGCATCGTAGTCCTGCAATTCGGTCGAATAGGGGTTGTAGGAACCGCCCCAGTAGAGCGAGGAATCATAGGCTGGCAGGGCGTTCTGCTGGGCGCTGAGAGCGGCCAATGTGTTGGCACGGGCGACGTTGTATGAGAAGACGGTCGCGCTGACACCGGCGCTGTCATTTTCTAGGTTCAGCAGTTCACGCGCCAACCACTGCCCG